>CAJMHW010000002.1 GCA_905213325.1 Collinsella aerofaciens | reverse complement strand
AAGGAAGGTTTTGTCCTGAACGGAAAGTGCCCCCACGCCGCAGCCCGTGACGCCCGCTCCGACTCCGACGCCTTCCGCACCGAGCCAGTCCGTTGACGGCGGTACCGTTGTTTCGCGCGCCTACAGCAAGCTCGGATACGCTTATTCCTGGGGCGGCATTGGACCGAACAGCTTTGACTGCTCCGGTTTTGTAAGCTATTGCCTCACGGGCCGCTACTGCCGCCTGGGCACCACCGGCACCTTCATGGGTTGGACCCGCGTGTCCGATCCGCAACCCGGCGATGTTGTGGTTAACTCCTACCATACAGGCATCTATATCGGTAATGGTCAGATGATCCATGCTTCCGACTACAAAACGGGTGTTATCATCAGCTCCGTCGCTGCTGGCATGAACAATAACTACATCTTCGTGCGCTACTAAGTATTCAGATAAAGCAAACGGATATGGACCTCGTGGCTTTGAGTCATGGGGTCCATTCTTTTACCTTTCGTGCAGGTCGCTATCTAGTTTTGAATACTAGATAGCGGCCCAATCGGTCTGCAAGATGGCTATAATTGTATGGGAACAATTAGAAAGGACCCTCTATGAGCTGGGCACTTATCTCCGATTCAAGCTGCAACCTCCGCGATTGGCAACCGACCGCACCCCATACCACCTTTGCATTTGCGCCCCTCAAAATTCGAGTGGGGGAGCGTGAATTCGTCGATGACCTTTCGCTCGATGTGCATGAGCTCAACTGCGCTGTACAGACGGAGACGAACGCTTCTTCGAGCGCTTGTCCCAGCGTAGGGGAGTGGGCCGAGCTCTTCAAATTGGCAGACAAGACCATCTGCATGCCGATCTCTGAGGGCGTGTCGGGCAGCTACAATGCGGCAGCCACGGCTCGCGATATGGTTCTTGCCGAGGAGCCCGACCGACAGATTCATCTAGTCAATTCACGCGCAGCTGGCGGCAAAATGGATCTCATTTTCTTGCTGTTCGACCGCTATCTTGCAAGCAATCCGGATGTCTCATTCGAGGACGCTTGCGCATACTTCGATAGCCTTGAGCAGAACAGCAAAATCCTCTTCAGTTTGTGCAATTACGAAAACCTCGCCAAAGCCGGACGTATCCCTAAGGCAGCCGGCGTCATTGCCAACAAGCTCAATATCCGCATTTTGGGCACGGCGAGTGAGGCCGGTAAAATCGAACTCGTCGGGCACACGCGTGGCGAAAAGAAGATGCTCAACAAGATCATCGACACTATGGAAGCCGAGGGCTTTACGGGCGGTGAGGTCATCATCGATCACGTTGAGAACGAAGCTGGAGCCCAGGCGCTTACTGATCGCATAGTCGAACATTGGCCCGGCTCCAAGACCATCATCATGCCCTGCAACGGCCTGGATTCCTATTACGCCGAGATGCACGGCCTGATCATCGGCTACGGCATGGGCGTAGCTTCGGGCAAATAAAGTCCAACCAAGCAAAAAAAACGGGCGGGACAAAGCGACAGATGGCTCTTTGTCCCGCCCGTTTTATACGTCGGCTAGCTATTAAACCCGTTGAACTTGAGATAGCTCATCAAGTAAGCCTTCGAAACAAAGGATGAAACCGCGCTGCGCACAAGCAGCGACTCACGCGTTACCTGATGCGCCGTATCGGGAACCGGCGTCTGCTCGACGGAAAACGCCGAACGAATCGATGCCTCGAGCTGATCGACCACATAATCAAAGGCCGTCGGGGCATCGTAGCTCAAACGCTGAATGTTAAAGAGTGCCTGCACCGCAGCAATAGGTAGCACCTGCTTAAAGATGCAGATAGCGATCAGGCGGGCAATCTGCTCGCGGCCATATTGCTTTTTGACCGGAGCAGGCACCAGGCCAACCTTTACGTAGTTATTGATCATCGATGGCGTAATGATAGGCTGCTCAACGCAAAGGGACAGCGGCTCCATCCACAGCGCAACATACTCAATGACCTGGTCGCGGTAGAGCGTCACATTGGGCAACTGGTCATAGCGCGGCAGACTCAACGTATTGAGTTTGCGCACGATATCGGACTGAATAAATGCATCAGGCAGCACAGTGGGCTGAATATCCTCAGGTTTAATGCTGACCGACGAATCAGACATCGGAATAACGTGTTTAACGTGGTTCATAAGGATCCTCCGTTCATTAGCTATATTGTATTCTAGGTTATCTAGTTTTGCATACTATATAGCAGGAAAGTAAAAGTGGTTGGACAGCACATTGATGCACCGTCCAACCACTTTGTTTTAAAGATAGCAACCTTACATAAGATATATTATCGTACTTATCCACGAAGAAATGCGTATGCGCTGGTTGCCGCTATGGCTCCATCAGAAACGGCGGTCACAACCTGGCGTAAACGCTTGGAACGGATATCGCCAGCGGCAAATAGACCTGGCGTGCGGGTCGCCATAGATTCATCAGTTAGAATGCCGCCATCAGGCGCCAAATCGACGAGATGCTCAACAAGCTCGGTATGGGGTTGCGTGCCGGCAAAGACAAAAATGCCAAACGAGCCAGGCTCAAATGACTCGGAATGAATTTCCCCGGATGCATTGTCCTTAAAGGCGATCGTCGTTGGCATCGCTTCACCAGAAAGTTCAACAATACTAGTTTGGTACCTAACTGTAATATTGTCCTTTTCGAGTACTTTCTGAACAACACCATCAGGTGCACGGAACTGATCGCGACGCAAGACGATGGTCACGCTGCTGGCGATTTCTGACAAGAACAGGGCTTCCTCACAGGCAGCATTGCCGCCGCCAATGACAAAAACCTGCTTGCCACGGAAGAACATGCCGTCACACGTCGCGCAATACGAAACGCCACGACCGCGATACGTATCCTCACCAGCGAAACCAGCAGATCGCGGCGTGGCACCCATGCAAGCGATAACACTCGAGGCCAGCGTATCACCCATATCGTGATGCACCGTAAACAGCGCCGCATCGGCATCGTAGTCGACGCCCGTCACCATACTCCATTCAACCTGAGCCCCCAAGCCTTCAGCATGTTGTTGAAACCGCTCACCAAGTTCAGCACCGCTCAGCAGCGGAATGCCAGGATAATTCTCAACCTCGTTGGTCGTGGCAATCTGTCCGCCCGACATGCCCTGCTCAAAGACAGTCGTCGTTAGGTTGGCGCGCGCCGCATAAATGGCGCCAGCATAGCCCGCGGGGCCGCCGCCGATAATCGCAACATCGATTGACTGATCGGTAGTCATGAAGAATCCTCTCGTCGAAACGTTGTCGTTCTTTGCGCTCATACCCAAATTTACGTGAACATGACACTCATGCACTACAATGATAAATCGCGTAACAAAGCTGAAGGGGAGTTATCGATGGATCAAACGCAGACGGGCAATAGCGCTCCCCTGCCCATGCAAGCCACTCCCCAACCGGAGCAAATGACCGTTTCACCTGCACAAAAATCCCTGGTAACCATTGTGCACGCATCGGTTGGATCGGGCCACAAAGCCGCCGCCAACGCGATTGCACAAGCATTTGAACTTATCCGCGGCACCAAGGGAATCCCTGAGGATATTGAAATTGAAGTGCTCGATATCCTTGATTTTGGACGTATTAAATTCGACGGCAATAAGACCGCGGCTTCTTTTACGGGAGCCACACGCCCCATTTACGACCTGACCTGGCGATATACGCTTACGGGACATCTTCTCTGGGGTGGCGGCACGGCATGGTCGCGTATTATGTTCCCCGCCTTCAACGAATATATTCGTCGCCGCAGGCCTATAGCCGTGGTCGCAACGCACATCACAGCAGCCAATGTTGCCGTGGGCGCCCGCGTAATTACGGGTATCGATTACCCGGTCATCTGTGTGCCGACCGATTACGAAGTCGAAGGCTTTTGGCCCCACAAGGACACCGACCTATTCTGTGTAGCCAACGAGTTTATGGCCGAAACGCTGCGCCCGCGCAAGGTTCCCGAGTCAAAGATCCGCATAACGGGCATCCCCATCCGAGCCGGTTTCGATTCAGATTACAAACGCGAAGATGAGCTCAGCAAGTTCAATCTCCCCATAGACAAAACCGTCGTATTGGTGATGGCCGGTGCCAGTTTACCCCAACCATACGTGCGTTTCCGCGCCGCGATGGACCACACGCTCCCCTTCTTACGCAGCTTTGAGGACATGCACTTTGTCTTTTTACCGGGCAAGGATAAAGAATACGCCACCCGACTCAAGACGCTCTTCGACGCCATGAAGCTCGAAAACGTCACGGTTCTAGACTACGTGGACGACATGGCGGCCCTCATGCACGGCTGCGACCTGGCAATTCTCAAATCGGGCGGACTCACCGTCACCGAGTGCCTGTGCGCGCATCTGCCGATGATCCTGCTGGGCAAGTCCTATGGCCAGGAAAAGGCAAACACCACGATGCTCACCGGCATGGGCGCCAGCATGCATGTCACCACCGCACGAGAACTCATCGTGACGTTGCGCCATCTCCACGATCATCCGGAGTCGCTCAAGGCACTGCTCATCAATGGTGAAGTCCTGCGCCGTCCACGCGCAGCCGAGGATATCGCCATTGCAACCATGGAGCTAACCGGCAAACCCCAAAAGCGCAAACGAGCCTTCTGCCGCTTCTACTGGGGCGGAAAGCCCGCGCATATCCGCTAGTCGAATGTCCGCCGCTCTGCCGGAGCCGCCCTTATATCATTCCATGCTCAAACATTCTCGCTTCGCTTCGCTCGCTGCGAAACTGCGCGTGGAACGATATGTGTGAGAAGCGGGCGGGCGGCTACTCGCTTGAAACAAAATTATCTTACTGGTTAGCCGGTGCGACAAAGGAACAATCGCTTTGTCGCACCGGCTAACTATTATTAGATATTTTGTTTCTACCTTCGCAGGCTCTAACTGGGGCGAACCCGGCGTAGCCGCTAGCAAGTAAACGTAGCTCACCTGTGGGAGAGACCTATATATCGTCCCGCGCGCAGTTTCGCAGCAACGCGAGAATGTTTGAGCACGGGATGATATATAGGGCTCTCCCACAGGTGAGCGAACGTAAGAGGCTATGCGACTAAGCCACGCCGCTGGAGCCGAAGCCTCCGTTGCCTCGGTCGGTTTCGTCTAGTTCTTCTACTTCTATGAGGTTGACCGTGGGGACTTCTTGGATGACGAGTTGGGCTATGCGGTCGCCTTTGTTGATTTGGATGTTGTTGGTAGGATCCAGGTTAATGAGGATAACCTTGAGTTCTCCTCGGTAGTGGGCGTCGATGAGGCCCGGCGTATTGACTATAGACAGGCCCTGCTTGATGGCCAAACCGCTTCGGGGCTGGACGAAGCCGGCGTAGCCATCGGGCAGGGCGATGGCCAGCCCAGTAGAGACCAGACGGCGTTCGAAGGGCTTCAGAATGCAGTCCTCGTTGGAGCGCAAATCCAAGCCGGCATCGGTGGGATGGGCGTATTTGGGAAGCTCGACGGTGGGGTCGAGACGCTTTATGTTGACGGTAATGTTGGACATGGAATCACCTTAGCTTGTCGAGCTCTTGCAGAAACTCATCGACGTCTTTGAAATCGCGGTAGACCGAGGCAAAGCGGATGTACGCCACCTTGTCGATCTTGGCCAAGCGCTTGAGTACCATGTCACCCAACTCATGGGACGTAACGGCCGTCAGCGTGCGAGAGCGCAGCTCGACCTCGATGTCATCGATAATCTCATTGAGCTTCTTAGTGTCGATATCGCGCTTGATAGTGGCGCGCATCAAGCCGACGAGCAGCTTATTGCGATCGAACCGCTGCTTGGTTCCGTCCGACTTAATGACCTCGATTGGGTCTTCGCATCGTTCGAACGTTGTAAAGCGATAGTTACACGAGCAACATTCGCGGCGACGCTTAATGGTGTTATTTGACTCCTGCATACGGGAATCAACGACGCGGGTATGTGCCTTGCCGCATTTGGGACAGCGCATGGTACCTCCTCTTAAACGATAACAAGGGTACCATGCGCAGCGCGATAATGATTACGAACGAGCAGGAACCTTAAGATGCGCACCGGCGGCGAGCGAACCATGCTCCAGATGATTGACGTTACGGATCATGTCGGAAGTCTCTTGCGTGGAAAGGCCTTCGATTGGATATTCCTCGGCAAGCGACCAAAGAGAATCACCAGACTGAACGCGAATGGTCTCATAGGTAACGTTGGAAACGGACTCGGCATACGCGGCGTGACGAGCGCTAAAGACCGACGTAGCGAGGACAAAGAAGAGCGTAAGCGCAACGGCAACGGCGACAATCGTCGGAACCTTCAGGGCAACGCGGCCCGGCGCGGCTACAGCCTGCTGATTGCGAGCAGGCTTTACGGTCAAAGGCTGAAAGCCGGAGCAGCCACCCTGAACAACCGTAAAAGTGTATTCTGCAGACGTCTCGAGCTTAAGGGCGAGGTTTCCCTGGACCATATTCGTTGCGTTCATCATGTTCTCCTCTCGCGTGTTTTGCTGAGAACAGTTTTATCAAGCCGCGCGGACAAAAATGTCTAGCGCGAGAACGAATGTTCGGTTATTATTATCTTCGAACAGTTGTTCCTGTCAAGCAAAATTCGAACATTTGTTTGACATGGGTAGAGAGGATGCCCTGATGGCTCGCAAAATTACCAAGCGTCAGCAGCAAATTTACGACTTCATCAAGGAATATCAGCAGGAGAAGGGTTATCCGCCCAGCGTGCGCGAGATGGCTTCTGCCGTGGGCCTTTCCTCCCCCAGCACCGTGCACGCCCATCTATCTGCCCTGGAGGCGCGCGGGCTACTCAAGCGCGATGCCACCAAACCGCGCGCTCTGGAACTCTTTAACGAGGACGGTTCCTCTGTCTCAATTTCTAAATCTGACGAGACCACCGCACCTCGCGGAACGGTCTCACTACCGCTCGTTGGTCGCGTCGCGGCTGGGATTCCCATTCTGGCCGAGCAGAATATCGAAGACACATTTACTATCCCGACCGAAATCGCCACTGATCAGGGTTCCTTTATCCTTGAGGTGCATGGGAGCTCAATGATCAATGTCGGTATCTTCAATGGCGATTACATCATCGTCCGTGAACAAAAGAGTGCCATGAACGGCGAAATTGTCGTGGCTATGATTGATGGTTCAGCGACCGTCAAGACGTTCTACAAGGAGCAGGGACGCGTACGCCTGCAGCCTGAGAATGACACCATGGAGCCTATCTATGCAACGAATCCCGTTATCTTGGGCAAAGTCGTCGGCTTGATGCGCCGGTTCTCGTAATGCAAAAACGCATCACCATCTTTGATACCGTCCGCGGGCTTACGATGATTTCAATGGCAGGTTTTCACGCTTGCTACGATCTTGCCTACCTGTACGACTGGGATATGCCCTGGTTTACCCAGACTGTCTTTCAAGACATCTGGCGCGCCAGCATCAGCTGGGTATTTTTGTTTATCGCGGGTTGGATGTGCACCCTTTCGCGCAACAATAGCAAACGTGCCGCCAAATACGCCTTAGCAGCACTCGTCGTCTGGTTGGCAACAACACTTGTCTCAGTTGACGATTCTGTTAATTTTGGCATCATCTACTGCATGGCCGCATGTACCGGCATCGTGGCGTTGACCGATCCCGTCCTTAAGAAGATATCGGCGAGATGGGGCATGTCCCTATGCCTTTTGTTGTTTGCCCTCACCTGGAGCATCCCCAAAACGATCTACCCTGTCCCCTACCTGGCGTGGCTGGGATTTCCGAGCCCTGGGTTTGTCTCAGGTGATTACTACCCCATCATCCCGTTTTTCTTTATGTATCTTGCAGGATACTTCGCCGCACACATAGCGAAGGGAATCGATAAGACCGTCCCTAGCTGGGCCTACGCCAATCCCATCCCGGAGCTCGCCAGCCTTGGACGTCACGCACTCCCCTTTTATCTACTGCATCAGCCCATTATTCTGGGCTTTTTGGAGCTCGTCTACTCGGTGCGATAACGCTTGAGCCGCGGCGCGATACGAGCCGGCAGCTTCGCAACAATACGAACGCCGCCCTCAAGATATTCCTCGTGCAAAAGGGTTCCCTGTTCATGCACCAGCGTGATGAGGGCGCCCTCGCGATACGGGATTTCAGCGGAGAGCAACACATCGGTGGCAGCCGCCTCGCGAGCAATACGGTCGACGAGATCGTCGAGTCCCTCGCCCGTCTGGGCCGAGAACAGCACGGCCTCGGGATAGCGACGACGGAAACTCAATCGATCAACGCTATCGAGAAGATCGATTTTATTGAACACCGTAAGCGTCAAACGCTCGCCGGCACCGATCTCGTCAAGAACGCGATCGACTGCCTCGAGCTGGCGCTCGTAGTCCTCGTCAGAGGCATCCACAACTTTAAGGATCAGATCGGCACCAAGAACCTCAGACAGCGTGGACTTAAAGGCATCAACGAGACCATGCGGTAGCTTTTGAATAAAGCCAACAGTATCGGTAATCGTCATGCCACGACCGCCGGGCAGGCGATACGAACGCGTCGTCGGGTCGAGCGTAGCAAACAGCTTGTCCTGCGAAAGCACCGTAGATCCGGTCAGACGATTGAGCAACGACGATTTACCCGCATTGGTATAACCGGCTAACGCGACGCGAAACGCCGGTGACTCAATGCGGCTCTTGGATTGAACATCGCGACGCTGTTCAACCTGCTTGAGCTCACGACGAAGCGCAGCGATCTTATTACGAATGAGGCGACGGTCGACCTCGAGCTGACTTTCGCCCTGACCAAAGCGTGAGCCGATGCCGCCGCGCGTCTGTTCCTTGGCGAGATGGCTCCACATGCCACGCAGACGAGGCAACAGATATTGAAGCTGTGCCAGCTGTACCTGTAGGCGTCCCTCACGCGTCTGAGCATGCAGGCCAAAAATATCCAAGATCAGTGCCGTACGATCGATAATCTTTACCGGCTCGCCCACGGCTTTCTCCAAATAGGATTGCTGCGAGGGCGTCAGGTCGTCGTCAAAAATAACGACATCGGCATCCATGCGATGCACCAGGCCGCACAGCTCTTCAACCTTACCGGAACCGATAAACGATTTAGGATACGGCTTTACCAAACGCTGTGACAAGCGTGCCACGCACTGGGCACCAGCCGTGTGGGTAAGACGCTCCAGCTCATCAAGCGAGCGATCGAGCGGCCATGCATTGTCGCGCCACTCAACACCAACTAATATGGCACGCTCGGGCTCGGGTGCCGTGGGAACAAGGGGGAAACGGGCCATTAGGCAGCCTCAATACGATGCAGGATGTCCTCAACGACCTCATCGATCGTAAACTCGTCCATATCAAACCACACGATACGGTCATCGCGCTTAAACCACGAAAGCTGACGTTTGGCATAGCGACGCGAACGCATCTTGATGAGTTCGCGAGCCTCATCCATAGAAATCACGCCATTGAAAGCATCAATGATCTCTTTATAGCCAATTGCCTGCATCGAAGTCAGGGCATCTCCCAGCCCCTGGTCCATAAGACCGCGAACCTCATCGACAAGACCCTGCTCAAACATCAGATCGACGCGCAGGTTAATGCGCTCGTAGAGCACCTCGCGATTACGCGTCAGACCAAACCATAGAGCATGATAATGCTCGCGCGGAACACTAAACTGACTTTTTTGCTGTGCATAGGAAATACCATCATCATGCATCTCGAGCGCACGAATCACACGGCGCACATTATGGGGATGAATAACAGCAGCCGATTCTGGGTCGCGCTCGGCAAGCAGGGCATGCAGCTCTTCCTCGCCAATACGCTCGGCAAGCTCCTGATAGCCCATACGACGATCGTCCTCAAGTTCACCCGAGGGAAAGTCCATCTCATCGAGGGCGGCCTTGAGATACAGCCCCGTACCTCCGCAAAAAACCGGCAGGCAACCCGAACCAAGGAGACGTTCAACATGCGCGCGAGCGTCAGCCTGATAAAGCGCAGCAGAATATGCCACACCCGGCTCTACAATGTCGACGAGACGCAGCGGCACCGTACACTCATCGGGCGCCATCTTTGCGGTACCGATGTCCATGCCGTGATAGATTTGCATCGCATCGCACGACAGCACTTCGGACGAAAGACGAGCTGCCAAACGGTCGGCAACATCACTCTTACCAACCGCCGTCGGACCGACGATCGCAACGGCGGATAGTCCTGCCCTGGGAGAAACCATTAGCGCGGCTCGCCCACAACGGAGCCAGACAAATACCAGGTCTTGGCAACGTCAACGTCAACATCAACGATCTTGCCAACAAGCTGGTCGATGCTGTAACCCTCTGGGATAGGCGCATGCACGGTCTGATTCTTGGGACTCTTGCCCAGTAGCACCGCGTCATTCTTTTTGCTCGTTCCCTCAATGAGCGCCGGCACCACAGTATGAAGCTCACCCTGGTTATACTCGTGTGCCGTAGTCTCGATAACCTTAACCAGGCGGTTGAAACGCTCGAGAATAACCTCATGCGGCGTAGGATCGTCAATCTCTGCGGCCGGGGTACCGGCGCGCTTGGAATAGATGAAGGTATAGGCCTGAGCATAGCGGACCGTCTCGGCAAGTGAGAGCGTCTGCTCAAAGTCCTCTTCAGTCTCGCCCGGGAAGCCAACGATAATATCGGTCGAGAGCGCGATATCGGGCATGCGGTTGCGAATGCGATCGACCAGGCCCAGATAGTCCTCGCGTGTATAACGGCGATTCATCTCTTTGAGGATACGCGTGGAGCCCGACTGAACGGCCAAGTGAAGCTGCGGCATGACGGCGGGCGTCTCGGCCATGGCGTCGATGGTCTCGGGCAGCAGATCCTTAGGATGAGAAGAGGTAAAGAAGATGCGCTCCACACCCGTATCACCCACGGCACGCAGCAGATCGGCAAAACGCGGCTTGCCAAACAGATCGCGACCATATGAGTTAACGTTTTGGCCCAGCAGCGTAATCTCGCGCACGCCCTGGCGCACCAAACCGGTCACCTCGTCGACAATTTCCTCGAAGGGGCGGCTCTTTTCGCGACCGCGCACGTACGGCACGATGCAATAGGTACAGAAATTATTGCAGCCCGTCATAATGGGCACCCAGGCGTGATACTGGGTCTCGCGATGCCACGGCATGCTCATGGCATCCGTATCCTCATGCTCATTGGTGCGGATATGACGCTTGCCATCAAGGAACGCCTCGGCAATGAGCTCTGCCACATGTGCGATGGAATGCGTACCAAAGATGACATTGACGTTATCGACGTTGGTGAGCAGGCCCTCGCCATCGCGCTGCGCGATGCAACCACCAACGGCAACCACACGCTTGCCCGAAGGCGAAGGCGGCAGGCTTTTACAGGAATTGCACTGGCCGTACAGGCGAGTATCGGCGGCCTCGCGCACGCAGCATGTCATGAAGACAACAATATCGGCATGCTCGGGATCGAGCGCCATGAGGCAACCATACGAATCGAGCAGACCGCTCACGCGCTCGGAGTCGTGCTGATTCATCTGGCAGCCAAAGGTGCGGATAAAGTAGGTTTTACCGGCAAGAATATCGCGTACGGAACGCTGGTCCATGTGCATAAGTCCTAACGATGGAGAGGGGGGGGCGAATCGAGGCAAGCAGAAGCTATGCCACAGGCTTAACATCATCCATGACGACGTTATCCATAGCAGCTCGATTGATCTGGTGAACGTAGATAGAAAGGCGAATGGCCGTGCGCGACTCCCCGTTAATGAGGATGTCGGAGAACACGGGCGCGCAGGAAATATCAAAACCGGTTGGAATCAAAAAACCGCGCGCGATAGCCACGGCCTTAATGGCCTGGTTGACAGCACCAGCGCCGACACACTGGATGTTGACGGGTACACCATCCTTGACCATGCCGGCGATGGCGCCGGCAACGGACGCGGGCGATGATTTGCTTGATACCTTCAGGCAATCCATGAAGAAACTCCTGCGTTTAAAAGTACGTTTTAACTGCAATAACTGTATCGTACCGAGTGGACTCGGTAAAGGCACTATTCCTCTTTGGCAAGATCGAAGGTCACAGTGATTCGATCACGCGAAACACGAATCTTTGGGTCGCCACAAAGGTTGAGATAGTACCGGGCGGCAAGGTCATTAAAGTCACGCTCCACAGCACGCGAAAACTGTGCCATGTCATCCTTGGCAATACGTAGCCCGCGACGATCCTTCGCAAGATCGACAGGAGCCGGCGCATGCGAGGACGAATCACGCTCGCGCAGCAGACGCGCGGTCACACCGCGAACGGGCTTAATCTGCCCTGCCAAAATGCGATGAGCAGTGCGCTCGGACATCTCAAGACCCAAACCCGAACAGATACGGATAAAGTCCTCGGCATCAGAGGCAAGGCCTAAACGATCGACAACCGGAAGCTCACTCTCGTCATCAATGAACAGGAGACGCGACGTATCGAGCCGACTTGACGCCTGAGCATAAAGGGTCGCGGCAATCTCAGACGGAGAACCAAGATAGACATCGCAACCACACAACTCCTCGAGCGCAAACTCACAAGCAGCGCGAATAATATTATGCGGGCCGCGAGCACAGACATAACGTCCGTCCTCATCCCTGACGGCCTGGGGCCAGCTGGACTGATCGGCACGCTCACTGAGGCGGTCGGCCGCAACGCTCACCTTAAAGGCCGAGCCAAGGTCGACACCAGACGTGACCACACGGGCCTCGTCAGTGTTCTGCTTGATCGAAAACAATGCCATGCCACGACCGTGAACGCCCCAACGGTCCATCTTCATGCTCTCGAGCTTGGAGGTAACGCGGGCATCGAAGATTCGCTCTTGCATATCCTGCGGAACGCCCGAACCGTTATCCAGAAAGACAAGCGTGCGGACGCCATCTTCCTTGGTCGTGGCGAGATAGACCTTGTCGGCACCAGCATCGCGAGCATTACGGAGCATTTCGATGACGATATCCTCGACATGCTGAATGTCGTGCTTTGCCTGGCGCCGCTCGGCCTCCGAAACGCGGAGGCGGACATACCCCTCGCCAAGGTTCTCCTCGACGCGAAGGTTGCCCTCCCCCGACATCGACGCGATAAATGAGATGAGCTCGTTCGCGTCGCTCATGTTATTTAGCGATATCGACAGCGCGGCTCTCGCGAATCACGACGACGCGCACCTGACCGGGATACTCCATCTCTTCCTCGATCTGATGGGCGATATCGTGAGCCAGGACCGTGGACTGGGCATCGGAGATCTTGTCCGGCTGAACCATGACGTGTACCTCGCGACCAGCCTGCATGGCATAGGTACGCTCGACGCCTTCATGGGAGTTGGCGATCTCCTCGAGCTTCTCGAGACGCTTGATGTAGTTCTCGGCAGACTCGCGACGGGCACCGGGGCGAGAAGCAGAGACAGCATCAGCGGCCTGTACCAGGACATCGAGCACCGTGTTAGGGTCGACATCGGCATGGTGAGCCTCGATAGCATGAACGATAACGGGCTTCTCGCCATAACGGCGGGCAAGCTCGGCGCCGATGACGGCATGCGGACCCTCGACGTCGTGGTCAATTGCCTTGCCCAGGTCGTGCAGCAGGCCGGCGCGCTTGGCGGTCACAACGTCCAGGCCAAGCTCGGAAGCCATCACGCCGCACAGGTCAGAGACTTCGAGGGAGTGCTGAAGCACGTTCTGACCAAACGAGGTACGGTAGCGCAGGGCACCAAGGGTCTTGACGATCTCGGGGTGCAGGTCGTGAATGCCGGTATCGAAGGCAGCCTGCTCGCCAGCCTCGCGCACGCGCTGCTGAACCAGGTCGGCAGCCTTGTGATACATCTCCTCGATGCGGGCGGGGTGAATGCGGCCGTCGGCGATGAGGTTCTCGAGGGCAACACGGGCGGTCTCACGACGGACCGGGTCGAAGCTCGAAAGAACGACGGTCTCGGGCGTGTCGTCAATCACGAGGTTGACGCCGGAAACCTGCTCGAAGGTCCGGATGTTGCGACCCTCGCGACCGATGATACGGCCCTTGAGGTCATCAGAGGGAATGTGCACGGAGGTAACGGTGACCTCGGCTGTGTGGTCGGCAGCGCAGCGCTGAATCGCCAGGGACAGAATCTCCTGGGCGGTCTTGTGGCACTCGGCGCGAACCTGCTGCTCGGACTCGCGAATGATCGTGGCGGCCTCGTGGGTGACCTCGCCGCGAACCTTATCGAGGAGCTCCTTGTGGGCATCCTCGCGGGTCAGGTCGGCGATACGCTCGAGCTCGGAGGTCTGCTTGGCGCAGAGCTCCTCAAGCTCGCGGGAGCGTTTCTCGACCTGACCGGCCTGGCTGGACAGCTGGTGCTCACGCTTGTCGAGAGCGTCGTTTCGGCGATCGAGGGACTCCTCGCGCTGCATCACACGGTTCTCGAGCGTACGAATCTCGCTCTTACGCTGCTTGTCCTCGGCCTCGGCGGCCTGCTTGTTCTTGATGATCTCCTCTTTAGCCTCGAGCAGAGCCTCTTTTTTGAGGGTCTCGGCCTGACGCTTAGCATCACCGATCAGGGACTCAGCCTGCGCGTGTGCCGACTGAATCTTTTCGTCGGCCTCGTGAAGACTACCCTGCTTGGCGGTGCGCATGTAGGCAATGGCGGCGATGGCACCCAAAACGATGCCAACGAGCGCTGCGATGATAGGCATGCTCACTCCTTTTTATGGATTCGTTACACAACAAAGCGAACCGTCCTTACGAACGGCTCGCGACATTTGAGTAATATGGGCGCAGCTTATGCGGGTCGGATACAGATAAACATATAAACAAACTCATCACAGATGAGCACATATCACAAAGCAAATGACAGTGTTTATCGTACGTTGAACCACAACAACTGTCAAATAAATGGCCCCGGCACGGCGGCTAAAACGCGGTGAACGGCAGGGCCACAAAGCGCATACGCCTAAACCGCACATTTCTCGCGTTCGGCATCGAGACGTGCCTTAACGGCATCGGCGGCGATGTGATACGAGAAGCCCTTGCCCATCAAAAACCGAACCAGTTTTTCGAATCCGCGCGTCTCTGGAACACGCCGCTTGGCGAGCAGGGCTGACGCACGCGCCAAATCGTCTTCGACGGCAAAATAATCCTCGGGATAACCGGGAATGTCATCGAGCACGACATGACGGCGCTTGAGCTCGGTCTCGATTTTGCGCTGTCCCCAACCGCGCCGCTTGCGCTCCTCGATAAAGTACGAGCAAAAGCGGTTCTCGTCTAAAAAGTGATACTCTGTGGCGCGCTCGACGGCGAAATCGATCGCGGGCTGGTGAAAGCCGTAGCGAGCCAGCTTGTCACGGACCTCACCCGTCGCATGGTCGCGGCGCGATAGCATCTCGGTCACCATGGTAAGTGCACATTTACCCTCGATGAGCTGCACCGCCTCACGAAAGTTGTCCCAATCACAGGGAAGATCGGGGCGGTTTTTGACATACAGCCGCGCGACCCGCACGGGAATCCAAATGGACCGCTCAAAACCGCCCTCAAGCTCACAATCGATATGTGCGCAAGGCTTTTTGGACGCATACCCGCTCGAGAACGAGGAAGCCGCCTTCTTATCGGGAAAGAAGGCCGTGGCCTCGGTCACCGTATACGACATGAGCGTAACCGCTACTCGTCGTCATCATCGAGCATGGCGGAACCATCGATGGCGTAAAGCTCGTCAAACTCCTCAGGCGCAGGCTGATCGGTCAGCTCGACCTCGGACGGAGCATCGTCATCAAACTCAAGTCCGCAGGCAAGGCGGACCTTATGCTCAATCTCGTCGGCGCAATCGGGGTGTTCGCGCAGGAAAGCCTTGGCGGCCTCTCGACCGTTGCCAAGCTTGTCCTCGCCATAGGCAAACCAGGAGCCCATCTTCTTGCAGATGCCGCACTCGACAGCCATGTCCAGAATTGAGCCCTCCTTAGAGATGCCCGTACCGTACATGATGTCGAACTCAGCAGAACGGAACGGAGCTGCCACCTTGTTCTTAACGACCTTGGCGCGCACGCGGTTACCGATAACCTCGTCCTTAAGCTTAATGCTGTCGATACGGCGAATGTCGATACGCACCGAAGAGAAGAACTTAAGGGCGCGGCCGCCCGTCGTAGTCTCGGGGTTGCCGAACATGACGCCGATCTTCTCACGCAGCTGGTTAATGAAGATGCACGTCGTGTTGGACTTGGACAGCGAGCCGGCGAGCTTGCGGAGCGCCTGACTCATTAGGCGAGCCTGAAGACCGACCGTAGTATCGCCGATTTCTCCCTCGATCTCGGCACGCGGGGTCAGCGCGGCGACGGAGTCGACGACGATGGCATCGATGGCGCCGGAACGCACGAGCATGTCAACAATCTCAAGCGCCTGCTCGCCCGTATCGGGCTGGGAAATGAGCACCTCGTCGATATCCACGCCGATGCGCGCGGCATACGTGGGATCAAGCGCGTGCTCGGCATCGATAAATGCCACAACGCCACCCATTGCCTGGGCCTCGGCCAGGATCTCGAGCGAAAGCGTCGTCTTACCGGAGGACTCAGGACCGTAAATCTCGACGATACGGCCGCGCGGCACGCCGCCGATACCCAGCGCGGCATCGAGGGCCAGGGCGCCCGTGGGAATGGCCTCGACCTCGAGCTCGGGACCACCGTCGCCGTACCTCATGATGGAACCCTGGCCGAATTTCTTCTCGATCTCGGCCTTGGTGGTGGCGATCATCTCATCGCGCTCTTTACCCGTCGTGCGAGCATGAACGGTACGTACGGGACCTGAATTCTTGGCCATGAATAGCCCTCCTCTTAACAACCTGCATCGATAATAAACGAACGGCTGTTCGTGGTCAACCGTTCAGGCCAATCATATGCAGGCGGTCTTTCCAAAACCCAACCAAACGCCGACCAAACACTGACCAAATGCTTGACCACAAAGGACCAAATATGAACAAGGCAGGCAAAAAAACATCTACAACCAGCACAAACGCCAAATGAGCCTAAGGTCCCTATCTCCACAATTAAGGGGCTCGGAGGCCCCTTAAAACACGTCTATTCCATAGAGTTGAGCACAAGGGCAATGCGACCCAATGCCTCCGTGACCGCATGGGCACGAACACACGAACGGTCGCCCTCATAGTGGCAGCGCACAGAGTCCACGACCGGCACGCCCCCATCGGCGGAACGATGCGCCCAGCCAATATAGAAAGTGCCCGCCGGATCGTCCTCAGTGCCACCGCCGGGGCCGGCATAACCCGTTGCGCTCACTGCAATATCGCTCTGGTACAGCTCCAGCGAACCCACCGCCATCTCGCGCGCGGTCTGATGCGACACCGCGGTATAGCGGTCGAGCGTCTCCTGCTCAACACCAAGAACACGATGCTTAATCTCATCGCAATAGGTCACCGCACCGCCACGCAGCACCGCCGAGGCGCCCGGGATATCCGCAATCGTCGAGGCGATCATACCCGCCGTCAGCGACTCAGCCGTCGAAACCGTCACGCCCCGAGCGCTCGCGCGCTCGACAATATCACGCGCCAGCTCCTCGTTATGTGCGGAAATCTGCTCAAAAGAGTCCGTCATACCCACTAGGACCTAGACCGAAAAGACGATCTTGCGGCAGTTCCAGAAGTACTGGGCGCCCGAGATAACGGTCAGGACAACGGCAACGGCGTACAGGAAGCGCGACACCGAGTAGATGCCGAGCGTCAGCGCCACCGGGCCAAGGTGCAAGCCGGCCATAGCAAAAACGCACAGGTAACCGCAAATGGAGACCATCGTGGTTGCCGTCTTGTACTTGCCGAGCTTATCGGCCGCAACGACCACACCGGCCGCACTCGCGACCATGCGAAGGGCGCTCACCAGCAGCTCGCGGAACAGGATAATGAACACGGACCACACGGTCACCATACCAAAATCCAAGAACAGCAGCAGGGCCGAGAACACGAGCAGCTTATCGGCGATGGGGTCCAAGAATTTACCGAAGTCGGTGATCTCGTTGCGCGAACGCGCCAGATAACCGTCGACCTTATCGGTGCACGACAGGATCACATACAGAATGAAGGCAGCGGCGGCGAGCGGGCCGTCGAAGGTGCTCCAATCCGTACCGGCAACACTCGTGTGAGAAAGCGCCGACACGATCATGAACACCGGGATAAAGACGATGCGAACGCACGTCACGATGTTGGCGGGCGTCCAGACACTCGTCAGTTCCTTATTGCTCTCGTTTGCCACGATGCTCTCCTACTCCACAACATGACCGATAAGCTCATAGCAGAAGCTATCGGTAAACTCGACGGTCAGAATATCGCCCACGGACGCCTCGCTGGCGTCCAGATGCACCGCGCCATCGGAATCGGGCGCCTGGAACCAGGCATGGCCGATCAGCTCGGCGCCATCCTCGGTCTCTTCGATACCGTCGACGATCACCTGGGCGCGCTCGCCCACATGTGCGGCGGTGGCGGCAAAACCGAGCGACTCGGCCAGGTCCATGGCCTCCTGGGCGCGCTCGAGCTTGACCTCTTCGTCGACCTGGCCCTCCATCTTAGCGGCCAGGCTGCCCTCCTCCTGCGAGTAGGCAAAGACGCTCGTGTAGTCAAAGCCGACGGTGTCCATAAAGTCGATAAGGTCGCGGAACTCGTCGTCGGTCTCGGTCGGGAAGCCGACCATGGCCGTGGAACGGATCACGATGCCGGGGATACGCTCACGCAGATCGCGGAACAGGTCCTCGAGCTCCTGGCGCGAACCAGAACGGCGCATAGCCTTAAGGATGCGCGCGTCGCAGTGCTGCACGGGGATATCGATATAGGGCAGCACCTCGGGCGTATCGCGAATCGTCTCGATGAGTTCGTCAGTCATGCCCTCGGGCTGCAGATAGAGCACGCGGACCCAGACGTTGTGCGGGCGCACGGCCTCGGCGACGGCACGCAGCAGCTGCGCCAGATTGCGCGGCGAGCCATCGGCGACGTCCTCGTCAGTAAAGTCGGTGCCCCAAATACCCGTGTCCTGGCCGATCAGCACGATCTCGCGCACACCGCCGGAAACCAGGTCGCGCACCTCGGAGATGATGCTCTCGGCATTGCGCGAATGATAGCGGCCGCGGATGTAGGGAATCATGCAGAAGCTGCAGAAGCGGTTGCAGCCATCGGAAATCTTGACGTAAGCGACAGCACCCTCGACGGTACGTTTGACCTGCGGGATATAGGCTGCAATCTCACGCTCGACACCCAGCACGCCATCGATGACCGCCACGATGCCATCTTCCTCGTCGGCCTTCACAAAGGCAGCGACCTCGGGCAGCTCGTCAGGCAGGTCATCGCCATAGCGCGACGGCACGCAGCCGCACATGACGATGGGACAAGAACGAACGCCGTCCTGAACCTCGTTGGCGAGCTCGAGCGTGGTCTCGATGCTCTCGGACGTTGCGGAGGCGAGGAACGAGCAAGTATTGACGATGGCGATATCGGCATCCTGCGGGTCGAATGCCTCCTCGTAGCCCGCGGCGGTCAAAAGAGAACGCATGCGGTCGGTGTCAACCTCGTTCTTAGCGCACCCGAGGGTGATGTAGAGCACGGAGCCCAACGGTGTATCCATGTTGGAGAGCGGTCCTTTCGATTGATATTAGCGGTAGTTGGTGAACTGCAGCGGCTGGCCGTAGTCCTGGTCGCGCAGGAACTGAATCACGGTCTGCAACGCGTCCTTCGAAGCAGAGGAAACACGCAGTTTGTCGGCCTCGATGGTCACCTTGACCTTGAGCTTTTGATCCTTGATGTCCTTGTTGATCTTCTTGGCGGTCGCCTGGTCGATACCCTCGACGATATGGCCGAGCACGCGCACGGTGCCACCCGATGCCGCCTGCGGAGCATCCCACGAGACAGCCTTGAGGTCGATGCCGCGCTTGATGAGCTTGGAGCTCAGCACGTCAACAATCTGTTTGGAGACAAAGTCGGCCGGGGCGTTGATCGTAAAGAGCTTGTCGCCCTTCGAGAGCTCGATCGTGGCGCCGGAATCCTTAAGGTCATAGCGCTGGGAAATCTCGCGCGTGGTCTGCTGGAAGGCGTTGTCGACCTCTTGCATGTTGACCTCGGACACGACGTCGAAGCTGGAATCTTTAGCCATGATGTTTCCTTTCGCGTACGAGCGGCCTAGTAGCTATCGTACGAATTGTCGGTAGAATCGGTGGGTGTCTGACCGTCAGTTGCGGTATCGGCGCCATCCGTGGACTGGGCATCGGTACCGTCGGTGGCATCGGTACCATCGGTGGTGTCGGTACCATCAGAACTTTCACCATTCTCGGAATCAGACGTCTCCTTCTTGGGAACGGTGATCGTCACACGCGCCACGCCCGAGGTCTTGGTATCGTAACGAACCTTTTCACCGTTCTTGGTAACGGTGACATCGGAAGGCTTGGACGTGGTGATCTCGATCGAAGACTCGGGCGTGTACTCCTGCTCAAAGGGGCCAGTCGCCTGGGCGCCATAGACCGACTTGCCGTCAACCTTGACCTCAATCCACGCGGTCTTTCCCTTGGCAACGGAGACTTTGACCTTCGTGACCTCGTTCTCTTCCTTCTTGGCCGTCGTCTTGGTAGCGTCCGAATCAGTCGACTCATCCGTCGCCTCATCGGTGTCATCGTCCTCGTCGACCGTTTCGGTCTTCTTAGAAGACTTCTTGGTCGTCATCTTGGTAGCAGTGGGCGTCTCGGGCGTGTTCTCGGGCGCCGAAGATGCGCAGCCACGTAGAAGCACCACGATGAGCACAATCAACAGCAGCACAACGGCACCGATGCCGGCGTAGACGATACGCGGATCGAGCCCGTTGTTTTGAGGAGTACGTGATCCGCCGCGTCCACGACCGGAACTGCTGCGGCCGCTTCCCTGAGGCATACGACCGCGATTGCTATCGGAACGGCCGCGATAGCCGCCCTGGCCCTGAAGGCTGCGCTGACCCGAGCGGGGCGCAAGTTCACCGCGGCCTTGATAGCCACGCTGGACCGAACGCGGAGCCGAAGAGCGCTGGCCATACGGCTGTGATTGAGAGCGAAGACGCGGCGTTACCTGCGTGGTATCGGCATCCGCATAGCCACCGCGAGAGCGTCCCGTAGAGGCACCACGGTAACCGCGATCGGAATAGCCGCCGTCGCCGTAGCCGGCACGAGGGTCACGCGCCACGCCGCGGGCAGCGGGAAGCGCACGGTCCTCAGGCATCGGCGTACTGCGGAACCGGTCACGCTGTGAGCGAATCTCCTCGCCCGAACCCGTCTCGGTAATATAACCGGCCTGCTGAGGACGCTGTCCATAGCGGGTCGAACGACCGCCCTGAACCATCAGGAAGCGCCCGTTATCGACCGAGGAGCGCGAATTGACGTAGCCAGCGGCGTCCTGAAAACGACCGCCCTGCTGAGACGTCTCGCGTTCGTATGCCATCAGGTCGTCAAAGTAGGCATTGACGACCTCGCGCGGATTGAGGCCCAAAAAGCGAGCATAGCTCGAAATCATGCCCTGCGCATAGCCGCGCGGCGGCATCGAAGCAAAGTTACCGGTCTCGAAAAACTCGATGATCTGCGGCCTGATTTTGATGGTGTTGGCGACCTGCTGAATGGAAAGGCCCATTCGGCGACGCTGCTCGAGCAGCATGTCACCAAAGCGTGCAGCCATCAGAATCCTCCAAACTCACGATCTTCACGTGCCATCTCGGCGTCGACAGACTCCAGCGCGGCAAGCCCCTCCTCGTCCAACAGGACCTCGCGCGGCTTGGAACCGTCGGGCGGGCCGACGACACCCTTTTCTTCCAGCATGTCCATAATACGCCCGGCGCGCGCATAGCCAACCTTAAGGCGGCGTTGCAGGCCAGATGTGGAGCCCAGCTGCGATTCCACCACAATATGGGCGGCTTCCCAAATGAGCGGATCATCGTCTTGCGGCTCGGCAACTCCGGTGCGGACAATGCCGCCACCCGCCATGGACATGGAAGCGGGCGCCACAGCCGACAGGATCTCCTCATGGTAGTCGGGCTCGCTTTGCGACTTGACGAACTCGACAATCTCGTTGATTTCATCGTCCGAGACAAAGCAGCCCTGAATACGACGAGGCTTGCCCCAGTCGACCTTGGAGAACAGCATGTCGCCCAAACCGGTGAGCTTTTCGGCACCCATCTGGTCGATGATGACGCGCGAGTCGATGCCCGTGGCGACGTTAAAGGCGATGCGGTTGGTGATGTTGGCCTTAATGAGGCCCGTCACCACGTTGGAGCTCGGGCGCTGCGTGGCCACGATAAGGTGGATACCGGCGGCACGGCCCAGCTGAGCAATACGCACGATCGAGGCCTCGACATCCTTACCGGCGACCATCATCAGGTCCGAGAGCTCGTCGATGATAATGACCAGATAGGGCATCTTTTGCGGCGGGTTATCGTAATGTTCAAACTCGCCGGCGGCCTGCTTTTCGTTATAGGTCGAGATCTTACGTACATTGAGACGCTCGAAGACCTTCAGGCGACGCTCCATCTCGGACACGGCCCATTGCAGAGCGCTCGCGGCCTGCTTGGGCTCGGTCACTACAGGCACGTAAAGATGCGGCAGACCGTTATAGCCCGCAAGCTCGACGCGCTTGGGGTCGACCATGATCAGGCGAACGTCCTCGGGAAGCGCGCGCATGAGCAGGGTCGTGATGATGGAGTTGATCATCACCGACTTACCAGAACCGGTCGTGCCGGCGATCAGCAGGTGGGGCATCTTGGCGAGGTCGGCGACGACCGGCGTACCCTCGGCATCGCGACCGATGGCCAGCTCGAGCGGACCGCCCTTCACATAGGGCAGCACGTCGCCCAGGTTGACGTTCTGGCGCTTGCGATTGGGGATCTCGATACCCACGAGCGACGTGCCGGGGATCGGGGCAAAGATACGAACCGACTGAGCTGCGAGCGAAAGCGCGATATCGTCCTCGAGGCTCGAAATCTTGCTCACGCGCTCGCCCTCGCCAGGTTGCAGCTTAAAGGTCGTCACCGTGGGGCCGGCGATCCAGCCGACCACGCGGGCGCTGCGGCCAAACTCAAGCAGGGTCGACTGCAGCGACTCGGCAGTTTGCTCCAGCTCCTTGTCCGAAGACGCAGCGGAAGCCGACTGCGGGTTGGCATGCAGAATCTCAAGTGGCGGAAGTTTGAGGCCGTCCTCTTCTTCGCCCTCGTTATCTGCGGCGCCGCCGTCCGTTCCCCCATCGCTGGCCGCAGCCGATTCGACAGCACTCAAGGCAGGCGCATCGGCAACCTTGGGATGCTTCAAGAAGTCGGGGATCTGAGGTGCTGCCGAGACAGGATTCACGGCAAACGGCGGCTCGGACTCGTCGATCTTATCGGGGTCGTCTTCCATCGAAAGCTGACCGGTTACCTGGTCGCGCTTTGCATGGCGACGCGGCAGCAAAGTTGTCTTTGCGGTCTCAATCGGAGCCTCGTCGTCCTCGTCATCACCCTCGGTGAGCTCAATCTCGCTCTCGGACCAAGACGGGTCGGGCTCACTCGTATTGAGTTTGGGCGCAGCCTTGCCCTTCTTGGCATGGCGGCGCGGCAACAGCGTTGTCTTGGCCCGCTCGGCCTCCACGGCCTCAGACACGTCGACAAACGGATTCTCGTCCTCGTCGTCATCGTCCAAAACCGGGTCCACATCGTTGCCCATGACCGTGGTCACGGCAGCATCGGAGCCCTTTTGACGAAGAATGCTCAGGTGCGGACGGGCAACGCCGGGCACCGACAGGGCTTCGTCGTCACCCCACGGGCTGGCGTTGACATCGGCACGACGGCGCTCGGCAAAATCGGCCGCACGGTCGCGAGCAGAGCGCAGCACGCCACCCACCGAAAAGCCGATGATGACCAAGCCCACGACGACAAGGCCCAACAGGACTACCATCGCGATAGGCTTACCCAGGGCATTCTGCAGCGCACTCGCAATAAACGCACCGATGTAGCCACCCGAGGCGGACAAATTTTGCGGCGTGAACATAAGGTCACACGAGACACTCGTACCCGGCACCATCAGCGAAAGAATGGAGACGACGGCGATAAAGACCACGGCTCCGCCCGCAACAGAGCGCACGTTGAGCGGCGAGTCCTCGCCTAAAAAGAGCGTGGCGGCAAACAGCAAAATAACGATCGGCAGCACGTAGGCGCCCAGACCAAAGCCCAGGTGGTAGAAACCGGCAACCGCAGCCGTAACGGGTGCAGTCGCCGGCGAAATCACGGCAATGAAGGACGCAATCGCCAAAACGGCGATGACCACGCCGGCGATATCGCGGTTGGCCGAGGGCTCGACCAGGGGCTCAAAATCGTCGAAGTCGGTCTCGTGGCCCTTATTGGCACGAAGATGGGAACCGGCACCCTTAGCAGATGCCGGTTGGTTGTTGGCTTTATTGCCTTTGGCGTTTTGTGCAGATCCGCGCGCCAAACTAAACCTCCATGACGACCGGGATGATCATCGGACGAGTGCGCGTACGACTCCAGATAAAGTTAGAGAGCGAGTCGCGCACGGCCTTGCGAATGGCATCGGAACCGCTGCTCGTAAAGCTGAACTTGCCCTTCTCAATCGTCTTCATAATAGACGCGGAGGCATCCTCGGAGAACTGGTCGTCGATGGCAAACGAGACGCCGCGGCCCGAGAACTCGATGGCCTCAATCTTCTTGTGCTTGAGCGAGACGATGGCGACGGCCGTGACCATACCGTCATTGGCGAGCTTCTGGCGATCGCGCAGGACGATGGGGTCGGTATCGCCGATACGCAGGCCGTCGACGTAGACGACGCCGGACTCGACGGGCGTACCACGCTTGACGATACCACCGCGCATCTCGAGCGTGTCGCCGTTATCGAGGATAAAGATGTGATCATCCTTGATGCCCATCTTGCGGGCCAGCTGGGCATGGGCGCGCAGATGCACGGCCTCACCGTGAACCGGCATAAAGTACGTGGGCTTGGCCATGGCCATCAGGAGCTTAAGCTCCTCCTGGCTGCCGTGGCCCGAGACGTGGACAAGAGCACGGTTCTTATCCCACACGTCGCAGCCGAGCTTGGCCAAGCTGTTGACGACCTGCTGAACGGCTTTCTCGTTGCCGGGAACGGGAGTTGCCGAGAGGATGACGGTATCGCCCTCGTGGATAGAGAGCGTCTTGTGCTCGCCATTGGCCATGCGGGACAGGGCCGACAGCGGCTCGCCCTGCGAACCGGTGCACATGACGACGATCTTGTCGTCGGGCAGGTTATCGATATCGAAGGCATCGATGATATCGGCATCGTCGATGTTGAGGTAGCCCAGCTCGCGCGCGACGCGGGTGTTGGTGAGCATGGAGCGACCGGTCACAACGACCTTACGGCCGCACTTGCGGGCGGCATCGCAGATCTGCTGCAAACGATGGATATGGCTCGAGAACGAAGCGACGAACACGCGACCCGGGGCGTTCTTGATGGCATGCAGTAGGTTGGGACCAACCTCGGCCTCGGACTTGGTAAAGCCGGGAACCGTGGCATTGGTGGAGTCGGACAGCAACAGGTCGATGCCCTGCTTGGCAAAGCGGCTGATAGCGGCATAGTCGGGCGTGACACCATCGATGGGCGTCTGGTCGAGCTTAAAGTCGCCAGTGTGCATAACGGTGCCCTGATTGGTGCGAATGAACACGCCCAGAGCGCCGGGGATGGAGTGCGTCATCGAGAAGAAGTCGAGCGAGATGCCGCCGAGGTTGACATGGCTGCCGCCCTTAACCTCGCGGAACTTGGGTGCGCGGATGCGGAACTCAGAAAGCTTGCCTTCGATAAAGCCAAGCGTCAGCTTGCTCGAGAAGATGGGCACCTTGTTGTTGAGGTCCTGCAGCAGATACGGAAGCGAACCGGTGTGGTCCTCGTGGCCGTGGGTGACGACGATACCGCGGAGCTTCTCCTCGTTCTCCAGAACATAGGTGTAGTCGGGAAGCACCAGGTCAATACCGGGCTGGGAATCGTCGGGGAACATGAGGCCAGCGTCAACGAGCACCATGTCGTCGCCGCATTCGAAGACCGTCATGTTCTTGCCGATGCCGTCAAGGCCGCCGAGCGGAATGATCTTCAAGGGAGATGATTTTTTAGCTGCCATAGGTTAGTGTGGTTTCCTTTCTTCGAAACGGGTCTGGAACAACCGACGGGGCGCTTCTGGCAAACCGACCGCCGGGAACGTACAAACATGCATCGCAGAGTCGATGCAATAACCACAGTATGATACCCATTTGCACAACAACAGACCACTCATGCATCAAAGCCCCATCTGAACTGGTCCATCCCGACGGTTTCCCGTAGAGCAGGAAACTTCATATGCGTCCCTCCCGGGCGCAAGCAAAAGGGCGACCCCCTTAGGAGTCGCCCTTGTTGAGCTGCTTATGTTTAGCTGTTACTCGGCGTCGTGGTGACGGCGGGGCTTGCGGCCTCCGTTGTCGCCGGGACGGCGCGGACGGTCGCTGCGCTCGGAGCGCTCGCGACGCGGACGCTCACGGCGCTGGAAGTGCTCGCCGTCGCCCTCGGAAGCACCCTCGGCGCGAGCCGGGGCCTCGGGCTTGTCAAGACGATCGAGCGAGATCTTGCCGCGATCGTCAACCTCGATGACGACGACCTTGACCTCGTCGCCCACGTTGAGGACGTCCTCGACCTTCTCCACGCGGCCCTTGGCGACGCGAGAGATGTGCAGCAGGCCGTCCTTACCGGGCAGCAGGTTGACGAAGGCGCCGAAGGGCTGGATGGAGACCACGCGACCGGTGTACTCCTCGCCCGGCTCGGGAACCTTGATGATGAGCTTGATGCGCTCGACAGCCTGGTCCACGGACTCGCCGGTGCCGCCGACAAAGACGGTGCCGTCCTCCTGGATGTCGACCGAAGCGCCGGTCTCATCCTGGATACCGCGGATGACCTTACCGCCGGAACCGATGACGTCGCGGATCTTGTCGGTCGGAACCTGGATGGAGACGATGCGCGGAGCGGTGCTGCGCGTGGTGTGGCGCGGCTCGGGGATCACATCGAGCATCTTCTGCAGGATGAAGGCGCGACCCTCCTTGGCCTGCTGCAGAGCGCGGGCCAGGATGTCGAAGGTGAGGCCGGTGGCCTTGTTGTCCATCTGCAGGGCGGTGATGCCCTCGGTGGTGCCGGTGACCTTAAAGTCCATGTCGCCCAGGAAGTCCTCGAGACCCTGGATGTCGGACAGGACCACGGTCTTGCCCTCCTCCTGGATCAGGCCCATGGCGATACCGGAGACCGGGCGCTTAATGGGCACGCCGCCGTCCATAAGGGCGAGCGTGGAGCCGCAGGTCGAAGCCATCGAAGAGGAGCCGTTGGACTCCATGACCTCGGAGACGACGCGGATGGCGTAGGGGAACTCGTTCTCGTCGGGAAGCACCGGAAGCAGAGCGCGCTCGGCCAGATTGCCATGGCCGATCTCGCGGCGCTTGGGGCTGCCCATGCGGCCGGTCTCGCCGGTGCAGAAAGGCGGGAAGTTGTAGTGGTGCATGTAGCGCTTGCCCTCGGTGGGCTCGATGGTATCCAGACGCTGGCCCTCGTTGAGCATGCCGAGCGACAGGACGGAGAGCACCTGGGTCTGGCCACGCTGGAACAGGCCGGAGCCGTGAACGAGCGGCAGGTAGTTGTCCTTCACCATGATGGGACGGATCTCGTCGGCGGCACGGCCGTCGACGCGCTCACCGGTCTCGACGACCATGGTGCGCATGGCCTTCTTCTCGAGCTTCTTGAGCGCCACGGGGATCTCGCGCTCCCAAGCGGCCTGCTCCTGCTCGGTAAACTCGGCACGGATGGACTCCTTCAGAGCCTCGACCTTGCCGATACGGGAGAGCTTGTCGGCGTCGCGAAGGGCGGCTGCCATCTCGTCGTAGTGGGCGAAGATGCGCTCCTGGACCTCCTCGACGGGCTGGTCGAGCGGGTACTCCTTCTTGACGATGGGGCCGTTGACCTGCTCCCACTCGGCAACGAACTCGTCCTGAGCCTGGCAGAAAGCAGCAAGGGCCTCCTGGCCAAACTTCATGGCGGCGAGCATGTCGTCCTCGGAGATCTCCTCGGCGCCGGCCTCGACCATCGAGATGAAGTCGGCAGAGCCGCCCAGCTCCAGGTCCAGATCGGAGTTCTCGCGCTCCTCGTAGGTGGGGTTGACGATAAACTCGCCGGTCTCCACGTTACGGCCGATGCGCACGCAGGCAAGCGGACCCTCGAAGGGCACGCCGCCGAGCGTCATGGCCAGAGAAGCACCCATGACGTTGATGACGTCGAAGGGGTTGACCTGGTCGGCGACGAGCGAGGTGGCGACGATGTGCACCTCGTTGCGGAAGCCATCCGGGAAGCTCGGGCGAATCGGACGGTCGATCATGCGCGCGGTGAGCGTAGCCTTCTCACTGGGACGGCCCTCACGCTTGAGGTAGCCACCCGGGATGCGGCCGGCGGCGTACATCTTCTCGTTGAAGTCGACGGTCAGCGGGAAGAAGTCGTAGTTCTTACGCTCCTTGGAGACGACCACGGTGTCGAGCATCGTGGTGTCACCCTGCTTGACCAGGCAGGCGCCGGTGGCCTGCTTGGCAAGCTCGCCCGACTCAAAGGTGTAGGTCTTGCCGTACAGCTCAAAGGTCTTGGATACGAGTGTCATTGTTCTCCTTTACCCCGCAGACCCCTTGCCTGCGGGCTTCTCATGTGACGCGGGCCCCCTGCCCCCGCCACGCTTCAGAGCGTGATTGTTCGCGCCCTTACACAAAAAGAGCGCCCCGCTGCGCAGGACGCTCTTAGCATGTACAAATCCTACTGGATGTTGTCGCGGATGCCCAGAGCCTTGATGAGCTCACGGTACTCGACGATGTCGTTCTTCTTGATGTAGGAGAGAAGACGACGACGACGGCCGACGAGCATGAGCAGGCCACGACGGGTGTGGAAGTCCTTCTGGTGGGACTTCATGTGCTCGGTCAGCTCCTTGATGCGCTCGGACAGGATGGCGACCTGAACCTTGGGGTTGCCGGTGTCGACCGGGGTGTTACCGAACTGGGCAGTCAGCTCCGCCTTGCGCTCTTTGGAAACAGTCATTGTTTCACCTTTCGTTTTACGTCGCCCGCGGGCGACTCGATTCGCCTCGGACTGGGAAGCCGCCGGTGGAGCGAGCAACCAAGGTCGAGGTACCAACAGGTCGGCATGATACCACAAGCAGCCCGCGCCTGCGCATCATCACCGACCCAACATGAATTCCATCGCACGGAGGCGTTGATCGGTGTGCGTCGCAGCCCACACATGCGAAAGCCCGAGCAGGAATGCCGCCGTATGCGGGTCGATTCGCTCGGCCATGAGCGCATCGAAGGTCATGGACATGAGGGCGCGCAGCCATGCTGTCTCACCGGTCGACACCAGTTCGGCACCTGGAACGCTCGACGCGCACGACCCGCACATGAGACCGCCCGCCTGGGGTGAAAAATACGACAGCATGGGGTCTCCGCACAGCACGCAGGCCGAAAAATCGGGTCGATAGCCAACGTGCGACAGCAGCTTAAAGACATATGCCGCCACAAGTAGGTCCATATGCGCCGTGTCAAGCCCGCTGCCCACCAGGGCAAGCGCTCGCTGCGTGATGGCAAAGGTAAACGGGTCCTCGGCGTCCTCGAACGAGCACACGCGCGCAACCTCGGCGATCGCGCTTGCGGCGCAGGTCGTCTCGTAATCGGGCGCAGCGCCGAGCGGCGCCTCCATAAGCTCGGCCTGGGAAACCACGTCGAGTGACCGTCCATGTGCGAGCAGCATATCGACCGTACAGAACAGCTCGCAGCGCGCAGCCAGGCGTCCGCCGGGTTTGCGGGCGCCCTTTGCCACGGCACGAACCTGCCGCCCCCGCTCGTCAAGCATCGTCAAGATCAGGTCGGTCTCTTTGAGCTTCGTCTTGTCGAGGACGAGCACCTTGGTGCGATATGTCCGGGAGCCTGCCATGCGCGCCGCGCGTCCTTAGTCCTCGGCGTTGTAGCCAAAGCGGCGAATCTGGGCCTCGTCGTCACGCCAGCCGGCCTTGACCTTCACGTCCAGCTCCAAAAAGACCTGCGTGCCAAAAATGCGTTCAAGATCGCGTCGGGCGTCGATACCGATATGCTTGATCATCTCGCCGCCCTTGCCGATGATGATGCCCTTTTGGCCCTCGCGCTCGACGTAAATGGTGGCGTGCACGCGCAGCACCTTCTTGGTCTGCTCGAGCGCATCGCAGATCACGCCAACGGAGTGCGGAATCTCATCACGGGTGCGGCGCAAGACCTTCTCGCGCACAAACTCGGCAACGAGCGTCTCATCGGAAGCGTCAGTACCCATGTCCTCGGGGAACCAACGCGGACCCTCAGGCAAAAAGTGCGCAACGGTCTCTATAAAGGCATCGACGTTGAAGTTCTTAACCGACGACGTCACAATCTCGTCGTCATATTCCATAAGCTCGTGGGCAGCCTTAAGCTGCTCCATGACCTGTGCGGGGTCGGCCTCATCGGCCTTGGTGAGCACCAGGACCTTCTTGCAACGAGCGCATCTGACACGCTCGGCAACCCAGGCGTCTCCCCTGCCGATGGGCTTGGTGGCATCAATCAAAAACGCGACGACGTCGACATCGTTCAACTCGAACAGTGCGCTCTTGTTGAGCTCGGACCCCAGGCCGTCCTTGGGCTTATGAATACCCGGGGTATCGACAAAGACCAGCTGGTAGCCGGGACGGTTGACGACGGCGCGCATGCGACGGCGGGTCGTCTGTGCCACCGGCGAGGTGATGGCGACCTTTTTGCCATAGCAGGCGTTGAGCAGCGTGGACTTGCCGGCGTTGGGGCGTCCGACCAGGGCTACGAAGCCGCTGCGAAAACCGGGTTCAACGTCGCCAAAGCCCGCGAGGCTATCGTCCTCGTCGCACAGGGCGTCGAGCTCCTCGTCGCTCATGCCCTCAAACGGATCGAATTCCTCGACTTCCTCGTATGCTTCGGCCGCTTCGGCATCCGCCGCATCCAGGACCTCGTCGTCCAAAATTTCATCGATAGGCTGCATAGTGTCGGACATGAAAATCCCTTTCTAGATAAAGCCGAGCGCGTGGGCAAATACCAGCAAGCCCACAATCGCGGCGGTGATGGAAAGAACGTATACGGAGGCGGCGGCAATATCCTTCGCGCGCTTTGCCAGCGGATGGAGCTCCTGGGTCGCCAGATCGACAATCGCCTCCATGGCGGTGTTGCATAGCTCGCCGTGAATCACCAGGCCACAACAGATGATAATCGTGGCCCACTCGGCAATGTCGAGCCCCACGATGCAGCCGGCAATGACGGTGCACACGCCCGCAACGAGCATGACCTTAATATTGCGCTCGGTCTTGACGGCGGTGACGAAGCCCTCCATGGCGTAGGAGAACGACTTTAAGAAGGACGGATGGTCCTTGTTCGATCCGGGAATCATAGACGGCTCCTAGTCGTGGGCGTGGTTGGTGATGGGGCCGACGTGGACCAGCTTGGGGTCCTCGCCGCGCTCGAGCGCCAGATCGCGCAGGATGGCGTCCTCGCGGGCCTCCATGACCTCGGCCTCGTCGTCCTCGATATGGTCACACCCCAGCAGGTGCAGCATGCCATGCACGAGCATCAGGCGGCACTCGTCGGCAGGGGCATTGCCAAAGCCGGGGGCCTGACGGGCAATGACTTGCGGGGCCAGGATGATATCGCCAAGCTCAAGCGTCTCGTCGGCGGGAATATCCTCGTCAAAGGCCGAGTCGCATTCAAACGAGAGGACATCGGTGGTGCGGTCGATACCGCGCCACTCGTGGTTGAGCTCGTGCATCTCGTCCTCGTCGACATACGAAAGGGAAATCTCGACTTCACGCTCAACGCCTTCGGCGGCAAGCACGACCTCGCAGATGTGTTCTACCTCCTGCGCGTCGAGCAGCGTATCGAGCTCGGCATCGTTGCTGATCAATACACTCAACGGGACTCCTTTCGGTCGCGCGGGCGCTGCTCGCGCACGTCATCATAAGCATCATATGCCTCGACGATACGTCCCACCAGGGCATGGCGCACCACGTCGGCACGCTCGAGGTGAGAAAATGCGACATCGTCGACACGGCCCAAAATCTTCTCGACATCCGCCAAGCCACCACGACGGCCCACCAGGTCACGCTGGCTCAGGTCGCCGGTAATCACAAACTTGGAGTTAAAGCCCAGGCGCGTCAGAAACATCTTCATCTGCTCGGGCGTGGTATTTTGGGCCTCGTCGAGCACCACGAAGGCGTCGCTCAGCGTGCGGCCGCGCATGTAGGCAAGCGGGGCGATCTCGATCACGCCGCGCTCCATGAGCTCATCGGTGCGCTCGCGATCCATCATGCAAAATAGGGCGTCGTAGAGCGGGCGCATGTACGGATCGATCTTTTCCTCGAGGGTGCCGGGCAAAAAGCCCAGGTTCTCCCCCGCCTCGACAACCGGACGCGTCAAGATCAGACGGCCCACCTCGTGACGCTTGAGTGCGGCAACAGCGAGCGCCATGGCCAGATAGGTCTTACCGGTACCGGCAGGACCCAAGCCAAACGTGATGGTATTTGAGCGGATGGCATCCACATAGCGCTTTTGACCGAGCGTCTTGGGGCGAATGACGCGACCGCGATACGAAAGCAGCACGTCATCGCGAAGCGACGTAGCCTCGTGCTCACCGTCGCGCAAGACGGCCAGGCAGCGAGAGACATCGTCGGCAGAAAGCGTGCGCCCGGAAGCAGCCTCACGAAAGGCATGTTCGAAAAAACGCGCGACCAGTTCGACCTCGTCCGGGTCACCGCTCACGGCGATGCTGTCGCCACGGGCGACCACGTGGGCGCGAACTGAGCTCTCCAGCGCACGAAGGACGCCGTCGCCGGCACCCAAAACGCGCGAGGGGTCAATACCCTCGGGAACGGTAAGTCTAATCTTCGAGGCTTCCATGAACCTCCCTGCGTGCATGGACCAAGCCGGAATCATCGACTCCGATGATAGCAACATCGAGCAGGCACGGGGCTGTAAGTCCACAGGTATCGTCAAGACGGGCATGATGGAACGAGCCAAGCGTCAGGTTGTCACCATACTCGAGCACGGCACGCTCGACCGTGCCCACGCGACGACGAGCGTCGGCAATAACGAGCTCCTGTGCGGCGGCCCGCATACGGCGGCTGCGCTCGGCCATAACCTCGGGTGGCACCTGGTCGGGCATGTCGGCAGCAAGGGTACCGGGACGCTTGCTGTAGCGGAACACGTGCATACGCGAGAAACCCACACGGCGGCACAGCGCCAGCGACTCCTCGAACTCCTCGTCCGTCTCACCAGGAAAACCGACGATGACATCGCACGAAAGGGACGCCTGGGGCAAGTTGGCGCGAATCATACGCACCGTGTCCTCAAAGGCCTCGGCGCTATAGGGACGGCCCATGCGATGCAGGGTCGCCGTGCAGCCGGACTGCACGGGCAGGTGCAAAAACGGGGCGATACGCTGCGGGTAGCGCGCCATAACCTTAAGCAGGCGCTCGGAGATATCCATGGGCTCGACCGAGGAAATGCGCACATGCGGAATAGACGTGCGCTCCATGATGGCCTCGAGCAGCTCATCGATTTCGACGTGCTCGTCGGTCGCGCTCTTGCCATCGTAGGCACCCAGGTTCACACCGGTCAGCACCACCTCGGGCACGCCGGCCTCCTGGGCCTCGCGAACTTGCTCGAGCACGGACTCGACGGGCACGGAGCGCTCGGGGCCGCGCGCCTTCCACACAATGCAATAGGTGCAGCGATGGTTGCAGCCATCCTGAATCTTCACGCCCAGGCGAGAGCGACCGAGCGCATCGACCACCTCGCCATCGCTGCAGGCGGGAACGCTATCGGACTCAACACCCAGCACCTCGCAAACACGTTCGGCGACATCTATCTTGGACGGCTCGGCAATCACGCGATCCGAAAGCTCCGACAGCTCCTCGGGATGCAAATTGACCACGCATCCGGTCACGACCACATAGGGCTCGTTTGGATGGGCCAGCGCATGACGGACGGCCTTACGGGTCTTAGCCTCGGCCTCGCCCGTAACGGCACAAGTGTTAATGACGATCAGATCGGCATCCTGGGGCTCCACAATAGCAAAGCCCAAGCGCATAAGATCGGCAGTGATACGGTCAGACTCAACCCGGTTGACACGGCAGCCGAGGTTGACGACGGAAATATGGGGTGCGAGCACGCGGGCTCCTTAATCGAGGATATCGTCGAGGGCACTCTTGATACGGTCGGTCACCGACTTCTTACCAGAAGCGACGTCATCGCCCATCTCATCGGCAAAAGCACGGAGCAGCTCGCGCTGCTTATTGGAAAGATTGGTGGGAACGACCATGCGCAGTTGCACGATCAGGCGGCCACGCGAACCGCCACCGCCAATGCGCGGCATGCCGTAATTATTGACGCTCACGGTGTCGCCGTACTGGGCGCCGGCGGGAACCGTCACCTTAACGACCTCGTCGGGCATAATGCCCTCGACCTCAATCTCGCAGCCGAGCGCAGCCTGCGCAATCGAGATATCGCTCACCAGGTACAGGTCATCACCGTTGCGCTTAAAGCGCTCATGGTCGGCGACGCGCACGTTGACAATCAGGTCGCCCGAAGGCTCGCCGCGAAGGCCGGCCTCGCCAAAGCCGCTCACACGAAGCTGGCGACCGGTCGAAACGCCGGCGGGAATATCGATGTCGATCTTTTCGTGCGAAGGCGTGCGGCCTTGACCGTCGCAGGTCTCGCAGGGATGATCGATAACCGTGCCCTCGCCATGGCAGTCGGGGCAAGGCGAGGAAGACTGAACCTGGCCCAAAAACGATCGCTGAACCGTCGTGACGTAGCCCGTACCGTGGCAGCGGCCGCACTGCTTTTCCAGTGCGCCCTCTGCCCTACCGGTGCCATTGCAGTCCTCGCAAGGAGCAAGGCGGTCATAGCTGATTGTCTTTTTGCAGCCGAGCGCCGCCTCCTCGAGCGTCACCGAAAGCGAGATGGCCATATCACGTCCGCGACGACGCTCACGACGGCTGCGGGCGCCACCGCCGGCACCGCCGCCAAAGAACGACGAGAACAAGTCGTCCATGCCCATGCCACCAAAGATATCGTTGATATCGACGTAGCCGGAGCCACCGGGGCCGTCGGCAGTGCCGTAACGGTCGTAGTTAGCACGCTTCTGCTCATCGGAAAGAACGGAATATGCCTCGTTGAGCTCTTTGAACTTAGCCTCGGCCTCGGGGTCGTCCGAAACGTCCGGGTGTACGGTACGGGCCTTCTTTAGAAACGCGCGCTTAATCGTCCGCGCGTCGGCATCCTTGTCGACGCCAAGCACCTCGTAGTAATCCCTATTTTCCGACACGACCGAATCCTTCCGACTTTCATTATTGTCACAGTGCGTCCTATACCCAAGCTGGGCCGGCCGCAAACAGAGGGTTTGATGTTATTGCATTGCGTAGGGCGAAAGCATGGCACGTTGCGAGCAGCTCGCAAACCAAACCGACACGAGCGCAAACATAAATCCGTTGGCAAAACCGTTGGCAAACTGCATCGCGCCGCGCTTCCACCACAGCAGGCTGCGGTGCAGCACGCCGTCCGAGAGCACCATGAACAGGCCCATGGCAAACGGAATAAAGCACATCACGGCAAAGGCCGAGAACACGCCCGAGATGGCCGATAGCACCAAAAACGGCGCCACGATGCCCATCAGGTAAAAACCGGTACGGGCCTTGCCTTCCAGGCGCTCGGCCTCAACATGGGCCCGACCGACCAGATCACCGCCAGAGGCGCCGTTGGTGCCGGCGTGACCCATGCCGCCAATACGGACCTCGTCGCCATCGTGCGTGCCGGCGGGAAACTCAATCGTCTGCTCGGAGGTCACACGGGTTCGCCCGCTGCCGCCGCAATCGGGACAGGGGTCGGCGACGACCTTACCGGAGCCACCGCACTCAGGGCAGACAGACTGGAACGTGCCGGCACCAAACAGAAAGGACAGGTCGACATCGATGTGGCCGCGACCGCCGCAGCTCGGACAGGTATGTGCATGCTCGGACGAAACAGAGCCCGAACCGCCGCAGTGACCACAGGTATCGAAGCGCGTATAGCGGACGGTCTTGCGGGCACCGCCCTTGGCCTCCTTGGCGTCGAGCTTAATATCGACGACCACGTTGGCGCCGTTCTCGGGATTATAGGCAGCCTGCCCGCGACGCGGCTGACCCCAGGCGCCACCAAAGGGAAAGCCGCCCTCAAAGGGATTGCCGTAGCCCGCGCTGCCGGCGTAACCGCCGCCATAGGGCGAAGCCGTGGGAGCGCCGGCAAAGGGATTGCCCGAGCGCATGGCGTCGTAGCGCGCACGCTTCTGCTCGTCCGAAAGCACAGCATAGGCCTCGGAAACCTCTTTGAACTTTTCCTCGGCATCCGGTTCTTTGTTGACGTCCGGATGGAGCTTGCGGGCCTTTTGCTGGAAGGCTTTCTGTATATCACGCGAGGTGGCGTCCTTGGAGACACCCAAAATCTCGTAGTAATCTTTTTCGTTCATCGTCGCCATGCGCGGCAACCTCCTGCTCACAGCAGCGTATATATTGCGGTAATTCTACCCGAGCGGCCTAGGCTAGACCCCAAAACAGCTCGAACAGCACATTTCCATCGAGCCAGCCCAAGTGAGTGGGCGCTAAACGAGCACGGACGCGACCTGCGATAACGTCTTTCGAGGTGACGCGCCCCGCATGTCCTTCAATATGATCGGGCACCCAGGTGGCAAGGCCCAACTCGACCGCACGGTCGCAGGCCGCCGCCAACTCATCTGCAGCGATCACGCTTGCCGAGCGAACCAACAGATCGGGCCCAATGCCACGCGTCATGCGACAGGCAAGCATCAAATCCTCGGCCGCCGCCTCGCGCTGCGACAGATACTCGGCATCAAACGTCGTCGCGGCATCGTCGCGTTGCACCAAGCGCACGCGATACGCATCGCCGCGAGCAAGCACGTCGGGAAACAGCCCGGCCAAGCGATCGAAATCCTCGGCGTCGAGCATACCGGCGGCAGAGCGGCCCAAACCCAGATAGCCCTGTCCGGTCCAATAGGCAATGTTGTGGGCGCACTCATGGCCGTCGAGCGCGTAGCTTGCCACCTCATACGGGTGATAGCCGGCCGCACTCAGGCGCTCACGCGCCGCATCCATGCATGCAGCCTGAAAATCCTCGTCGGGCTCGAGCGACTCGTCGCGACACGCCATGCGATAGAGCGGCGTGCCCTCCTCGAGCGTGAGCGGGTACACCGACACATGATGCGGCGCCGCCGCCAACACGCCATCGAGTGTGCGCTGCCAGCTTAGGTCGGTCTGCCCGGGAAGGCCGCACATCAGGTCGCACGACACGACAAGCCCAGCGTCCTTGACCGTCGTGATGGCAGCGAGCGCCCGATCGGCATCGTGAATGCGGCCGATGGCGGTAAGTTCGGCGTTATCGAGCGTTTGCACGCCCAGAGAGACGCGCGTGACACCCACCCCGGCAAGCGCAGTGGCAAGCTCTGCGGTCAGCGATTCGGGATTGGCCTCGCAGGTAAACTCAACAGGCTTGCACCACGCAGAGATACGCCGGGCAAATTCTACCAAACGCTCCCCCGCCAGCGACGGCGTGCCGCCGCCAACATAGACGGTGCGGATCTGTGCAAGCGCGCCTGCGTCGCCAAAAGCATCGAGGCGCGCATACAACTGCTCAAAATAGGTATCGAGCGCAACGCTCATGTTGCACGGAGCAAAACTGCGTGAGTCAAAGTCACAGTACCGGCATTTTTGGGCGCAAAACGGCACATGCACGTACAGCGCGGTAACGACCACCGTTAGGCCTCCAACGGATGAGCGGGCACCGACTCGCCGGCGGCAAGTGCGGCCTCACAGGCCACCACATCGTGCTCGATATCATCGACCAGTGCCATGAACTCCTCGTATGTGGAGCAACGCACCACCTGAGCGCGCCAGGCGGCAGCATGGGGCATGCCCTTTAGATACCAGCTTGCGTACGTGCGGGCACGCGACATGAGCGGCAACAGCTCGTGCGTGAGCGTCAGGTGCTCGCGCAGGGCATCCAGGCGCTCAACCGAGGAGCGAGAAGGAACCGGCGTGCCATCGAGTGCAAGGGCTCGGGCATCGCCGAACACCCATGGATTGCCGTAGATGCCGCGCGCGATAAACACCGCGCTGGCACCCGAGCTATGCAGATGCTCAGCAGCGTCCTCTGCCGAGAACACATCGCCCGAACCGATAACGGGAATCTCGACGGCGTCGGCCACCTCATCGACGACCGACCAATCGGCCTGGCCCGTATAGAGCTGCGTGGCGCAGCGACCATGTACCGCCACCGCGGCGGCCCCTGCTCCCTCAAGCATCTGGGCAAACGTCGCGGCGTTGCGGTCTTCGGCGTAAAAGCCCTTACGGATTTTTACGGTCACGGGCACATGCGCCGCGCCCACCGCCGCCTCGACGATCTGCTCGGCCAGATCGGGAGTGCGCATAAGCGCCGAGCCCTCGCCCTTGGTGACGACCTTGCGGGCGGGGCATGCCATATTGATATCGATGAGCGACAGGCGATCACCCACACGCTCCTCGACGGCGGCGACGGCACTCGCAAACTGATCGGGCTTGGAGCCAAAGAGCTGCACGCAAATCTGCTGTTCCTCGTCGGCAGGAAGCACCAGTCGCCAGGTCTTGTTGCTGGCATAGGCAAGGCCCGCCACGCTCACCATCTCGCTGTAGGCAAGGTTGGCACCGCGGCGGCGGCACATGACGCGGTAGGCAGGGTCGGTCACGCCCGCCATGGGAGCCATAAGGAACGGCTGCTCGGCATAGGCGCCCAGCAGCCGCCGACTATATTCGGAAAGCGCCATAGATCTACTCGTCCACCTTGAGGATAGCCATAAACGCCTCCTGCGGGACCTCGACCGAGCCGATGGCCTTCATGCGCTTCTTGCCCTCTTTCTGCTTCTCGAGCAGTTTGCGCTTGCGCGAGATATCGCCGCCGTAGCACTTGGCAAGCACGTCCTTGCGACGTGCCTTGACGGTGGAGCGGGCAATGATCTTGTTGCCGATAGCACCCTGGATGGGCACCTCGAACAGCTGGCGCGGAATAATCTCCTTGAGCTTGTCGCACAGACCGCGGGCCAGGCCATAGGCCTTGTCCTTGTGCACGATAAACGACAGCGCATCCACCTCGTCGCCAGAAAGCAAGATATCGAGCTTCACGAGCTCGGAAGGACGATACTCGTTGAACTCGTAGTCGAGCGAGGCATAGCCCTTAGTGCGGCTCTTGAGCTGGTCAAAGAAGTCCAAGATGAGCTCGGCAAGCGGCATATCGAAGCGCATCTCGACCGATTTGCTCGTCAGGTGGATCATGTCGGTCGTAACGCCGCGGTGCTCGATGGCGAGCTGCATGACGGCGCCCGTGTACTCAGGTGGGCAGATGATCTTTGCCTTGAGGTAGGGTTCCTCGATACGCTCGATGCGCGTGGCCTCGGGAAGGTCCTGCGGGCTGCGGACATCGATCATTTCGCCGTCGGTCTTGTAGACGTGATAGTCGACCGAGGGACTCGTGGCAATGAGGTCCAGGTTGAACTCGCGCTCCAGGCGTTCCTTGACGACTTCCATGTGCAGCAGACCCAGGAAGCCCACGCGGAAGCCAAAGCCGAGCGCCACGGACGTCTCGGGCTCCCACACCAACGAGGGGTCGTTAACGTGGAGCTTATCGAGTGCGTCACGCAGGTTCTCGTAGTCCTTGTTATCGATCGGGAACAGGCCCGTATAGACCATGGGCTTGGCCTCGCGGTAACCGGGAAGCGGCTCGGGGCAGGGGTTCGACGCCCACGTAAGGGTATCGCCCACGCGAACGGCCTCGGGGTCCTTCAGACCCGTGACCACGTAGCCCACCTCGCCGACCGTCAGCGCATCGACCGGGGTCTCGGCGGGACGCTTGACTCCCACGCCATCGACCAAAAAGTCGCCCTTTGCCTGCATCATGCGCAGGGTATCGCCCTTCTTGATGGAGCCGTCAAAGACACGGACCGTGGCAACGACGCCGCGGTACTCATCGAAATACGAGTCCAGGATGAGCGCTTTGAGCGGCGCGTTTGCATCGCCCTTGGGCGGCGAGATCAAAAAGACAATAGACTCCAGCAGATCGTGAATGCCCTCGCCGGTCTTGCCCGATACGCATACGGCATCGTCGGCAGGGATCGCCAGGTCATCCTCGATCTCGGTCTTAACCTCGTCGGGATGAGCCGAGGGCAGGTCGATCTTGTTGATGGCCGGCACAATGTCCAGATTGGCGTTCATGGCAAGCGTCGCGTTGGAGACGGTCTGTGCCTCGACGCCCTGTGTGGCGTCGACAACGAGCACCGCGCCCTCACAGGCTGCCAGCGAGCGCGAGACCTCATAGGTAAAGTCCACGTGGCCCGGCGTATCGATCAGATTGAACTGATACGTCTCGCCATCGTCGGCGTCATAGGACACGCGAACGGCATTGGACTTGATCGTGATGCCGCGCTCGCGCTCGATATCCATGGTGTCGAGCAGCTGCGACTCCATGTCGCGTTCGTCGACGGTATGGGTGAGCTCGAGGATGCGATCGCTGATCGTGGACTTGCCATGGTCGATGTGCGCAACGATTGAGAAGTTGCGGATGTGGGAAATGTCAATTGAAGTATTCATGCGGACTATCTTACCCGAGCGGTACAAAAAATGGAGCCTGTTCCATAAAACAGGCTCCATTTATGCGCGTAATCTGTGTGGTGTGAAATTTACAACTTAAGCGTTGATGCTGTTCACGAGCTTGGCAAGACCGGACTTGCGGTTGGAAGCCTGATTCTTGTGGATAACATGCTTGGCGGCAGCCATGTCGAGACGCTTGGTGACGGTCTTGAGGGCAGCCTGGGCCTTCTCGGCGTCGCCCTCGGCGACGGCGGACTGGACGTGCTTGGTCAGCGTCTTGAGCTCGGACTTGACAGCCTTGTTACGCATGCGAGCTGCCTCATTGGTGCGGATACGCTTCTTCTGAGACTTGATGTTTGCCACTTCTGGAGTTCCTTTCGAGTTCCTTGCAAAAAATGTATGACACCTCTGAGACACGGTGAGGTCATGCAAGCGCCTACTATAGCACGCTCCCCCTCAAAGGGATAGAACGAATTTGTCAAATAGGCAGGTATCATCACGATTTTCTCAAGATGTTCGTAATCCAGAGCAAAAGCGCGGTCTCCGAATCGGCCGAACCCTTGAGTGCGAGCTCCACATCGACCGCGCCCTCGAGCGCACCGACAAGCTCCGCCATAGAAAAACGCCGCGCCCAGGTCAGGTGATTCTTGACCTGCCAGGACTGGAGCTTGAGCGTTGCGGCCAGCTCACGACCCTGTCCGCGCGCATCGAGCGCCTTGGCAACGATAAGCTCGCGAATGCGGCCGCACAACAATGTGTACGTCCACACGTAGCTCTTGGCGGGCAGTAGATTGAAGAGCTCGAGCGAGCGGTGCATGTCACGGGCCGAGACTGCATTGAGAAAGTCCCAGGGTTGAACCTCGGCCGTACGTACAATCCAGTGCTCAACGTCGGCGAGCTCAATCTGGGGCGCCTCGACCATCTGGGCAAGCTTAGCCAAGTCGTTATCGAGCATGCGAGTGTTTTCACCCGAACGCGAGACGAGTTCCTCGGCGGCCGCCGTCGAGATCGACTTGCCGTGCTGCGACGCCATCTGTTGCACGCGGCGCGGTAACTCCCAGCGCTTGGTGCCGGAGCAATCGATCACGGCCTTCTTGTCGATCTTGGCGATCGCCTTATACAGGCGCGTGTTCTTGGCAAGCGAGTCAGCAATGATGAGGCAGACCGTTGTGGGGCTGGGACTCGCCAAATACTCGACAAGCGGCTCCGAGACCGCCTTGGCGAGTTTTGAGCAGCCGTCAAGGATTACCAGGCGAAACTCGCTGCCCATCGGAAAGGTGTTAAGCGATCCGATAATGGACTCGATATCGGGGTCCTTGGTCATGTCGCGCTCGTCGAGGTTGAACTCAACCATACCCAACTTTTCCAGACGCGCTTTCATACGCGAGACGGCGTGATCGCGCTTGACTCCGTCGGTACCGACAATCAGATATGCCGGCAGCAGACCGGTTTCGGACATTGCGCTCCCCTCCCGCAGGCCTTCGTATTCGTTCCGTGCCATTCTAGCCCAGGGGCCCACCACACGCCAACGACGTCGTCACGGTCGCTGGCATCGCATCGCAAAGCCATTCGCAGTCGGCGTGACGGTAATGTCGCCGTGTTCGATGGTGCACGCGAACACGCCGCCCGCTTCCTTAACGGCATCGATGCAGGCATCGGACGGATGGCCGTATCGATTCCCCTCGCCCGCACTCGCAAGGGAAAGCTCGGGCTTCAGGACGTCCAGCAACTCACCATCAACTGAAACCTTAGAGCCGTGATGCCCAAGTTTAAGGACATCGATATCCCCCACCTCCTGCACGAATTCCCGTTCTTGGACAAGCTCGGCATCACCGGTGAGGAGCATACGCAGGCCCTTGCCTTCCTGAACATAAGAGAGCAGCAGGACAAGCGAGTCCTCATTTCCCTCGCCATCCACGGACTCGAATGGCCACATCACGCGGGCGCAAAATGAGCCGATGTCGACCGTATCCCCACGGCGCACCTGCCGATACTCAACGCCAGGTCGGTTCAATACCTCGGCAGGTGCATCCTCCAGCGCATCCGCCGCCACGGCAATCGTTCCGACCGAAAACCGTTCGAGCACGGCAGGCAGACCACCCCAGTGGTCCTCATCCCAATGCGTCACAAAGACGGCATCGATATGGTGCACGTTATTGCGAACCAACGCCGCTACCACACGCTCGTCGAGCCCGCAGTCGACGAGTGCTACTGCGCCGCCCTGGCGGATAAGAATCGCATCGGCCTGGCCCACATCGAGCACCGTCACCGAAGGCGGAGCGAATCGATCCCAGTAGACGTACGGAATCGCAGCCAAGAGCACCAGGCATGCAAGCCCCACCGCCATAGGACGTGCACGGGGACGCGGCCACCGGACAAGCAGAACCGCCAGCAAACACGGCACTAGGTAAATCCACATGCTAGCGGGCGGCACGCTCACGGATGCACCCGGCACGGCGGCAAACAGCTGCTCGAAAAACAGCGCGCAACGGGCGGCAATCATGGGCACAACGAGCGCCAAAGTCCGCAACGGTCCCACGAGCGAAAAGGGAACCAGCACGATCGATACGGCAAGCAGCACGCTCACCACCGGACCGATGACCGCATTTGCCAGCGGAGCAATGAGCGAGAACGTACCGAATGCAGGAATGGTAATGGGAAGTGTCGCCAGTTGCGAGCACAGCGTGACGGAAAGCATGCTGGCGACGCCCGATGGCACACCCAGCTCACCCAAAGCGTAGGTCGCATAGGGACAAAAGCACAAAATGGCAAAGACGCTGGCACATGAAAGCTGAAAGCCCATCTCGAACAGCACCGTCGGCCGCAGCAGCACAAAGATGGACATGGTTGCGAAGAGTGCCGATGCGCCGTGCCGGCGACGCCCCGCGCCGTTTACGACAAGCGTCGCGAACACCATGCAGCACGCGCGCACGGCCGAGGGAGACGCGCCAGTAAAGGCAGCGTAGCCAACAAGCGTTATCGCCAATATCGCCCGCTGAAGACCACGTGAGCACCGAGTCTTTTGCAATACACCCTCGATTACAAACCCCACGATAGCCAAATGGCTGCCCGAGACGGCAATAAGATGCGCCGTTCCCGTCAACGAAAACCAGTCGCCCGCCGGCTGGGCGCGCAGCTCGGCCGAACGACCGCAGACGACACCAGCTATGAGCGCACGCGCCGGGTCGGTCGCAGGCGCGATGGACGTTAGCAGCCCATTTCGCAGCCGAAGCAGCGGACCCGGAGAGCCCTCATCGACCGGCACAATCCGAACGGCTTGAACCTTGCGCACCTCGCCTCGGAGCACGCGCGATCGTCCATATGCATCGTTCTCAAAACGTGAAACGCGACCGATAACACGCACGTGCGCCCCGACCTTGAGCTCGCGGTCAAACGATAGACGAACCGTTGCCAAGTTCTTACCGTCCGCGCGTGCCTCGCAGGTATAGGAATACACGTCGTCGTTTATGGACGGATCACCCTGCACGACAAACTCGAGGCTGCTTGCCGCTCGACCGTCGAGCGCCTTCGAGGCGCCTAGCGTGCCCACAGCCCACCACGCCGAGACGACCGCTCCCGCCACGAGACCGACGGACGCGGCATACAGCCACCGCTTCCAAGGGGCAAGCCGCGCACAAGATTGAGCCAGCACAACGAAGACCGCCGCCGCAACGGGAATGGCCCATAGCAGCCCGACCGCCGGCGCCTGCTCCCTAAGCAGCGCATCAGCGGCCACGTTGAGCACCAAGGCGCAGCTCATGCACATGCCGGCACACAGGGCCATCGTCCACGGCATCAGGGGCCGCGGAGGCATCACATGTTCGCGCTCGGTCGCACTCATACGCAGACGCAATCTTTGATTTTGGCAAGCTTCTTCTCGCCGATTCCCGACACACGCATCAGATCGTCAACCGAGGCAAAAGCACCGTTCTTTGTCCGCTCATCGATAATCGACTGGGCCATGGAGGGACCGATGCCCGAGAGCGTCTGTAGCTCTGCCGCGCTTGCCGTATTGATATTTACTAGGCCTGTTGCGCCACTCACGCCCGATGATGCGGAAGCCCCACCATCAACACCGGCTTCCGCAATGGACGCCTGCTGCTCCCCTACCGTTGGAACGTGAATCTTCTGTCCATCAACGACCTTAGATGCCCGATTGAGCCCCGTAACGTCTGCCTCGGGCGCCAGCCCGCCGGCGGCATCAATCGCCTGAGCCACCCGCGCGCCGTCCTTGAGACGATATACACCGGGCGACACAACGGCGCCATCGACATCGACATAGACCTCTGCCGCGGCAGAAGCCTTAGTCGAAGAACCTTCGGATGTCTTTCCGCTCGAGGCATCACCGGATCCCGGCTCCACCAACGAGCCCGAACCGTCAGTGCGCTCAAACGACACGCCACCGGCACCGCCGCCAAGGTTCGCCATCGCCAGTCCACTCGCCATCGCAATGACGACCAGTATCGCCATCACCACTGCCTTATGACCGAACAGCTTGTCCGCCAAGCGGTCCATCCGTTTGACTCGTTCGTGTTGTTCGCGCTGCGCCATAGCAAAACCTCCCAACACCATCGTGTCAGGAAAGGAGCTCCACAACAGCCACGCTCCAAAACCGGTTTTAACGGTCAAACCAAAAGCTGACCAAAACCTTGCACAAATCTGTCCATTTATTCAGGCACACGTCAGCAAATGAACACTTAGCCGCAAAATGCCCAGATAGCAAAAGACCGACGATGCAAGAGCATCGTCGGTCTATGCACAAATTTACACGTGATCTTGGTAAATCTCACGCGGAGCAAGCTCCAAATGTTTGCGTTTTAAGGTCTTAGGGGCCTTATACGTGTTGCTTTCGAAGTCGATGTACTCGGTCTGCTTGAGTAGGCGCTCGATCATCTCCTCGTGATCAAACAGATCCCAGGCCTCATGCACGGCATCGAGTTTAGCGTGCGTCTCGGGACGGCGCGGCATAAACAGCGTGCAGCAGTCAGGAGCGGCCTCAGTCGAGATATCGAACGTACCGATCTCCTCGGCGCGTGCGATGATCTCCTGCTTGTCCGAACCGATGAGCGGACGGAACACGGGGATCTTCACGGCCTCGTTGACGGCCATGATATTCTCAAGCGTTTGGGAGGCAACCTGTCCAAGCGATTCGCCCGTCACGATGGCCTTGGCGCCCTCGATGTGTGCAATGCGCTCGGCAACCGAATACATAATGCGGCGATACATGATCACGCGCAGGTTGCTGGGACAGGTGACCGAAATCTCACGCTGGCAGTCGCCAAACGGCACCACGTACAGGCGGCCGATCTGGACACCCGGCTCAAGCGCACGAATGATGTCCTGCACCAAATACTCGCTCGTGTCGGGCGTCTGCGGACGACCTGAGAAATGTACCGGCACGCACACCGCGCCGCGACGCGCGAGCATCCAGGTTGCCACCGGAGAATCAATACCCGACGACAGCAGCGTCACGACCTTGCCGGCAGAACCCACCGGCAGACCGCCCACGCCGCGCTCGGAGCGCGCGTACACATAAACGCTACCCTGGACCACCAGCACGTGCACCATCGCATCGGGGTCGTGCATTTGAACCTTTTTATCGGGGAAGGCCTCGCACAGCACCTCGCCCACCTGACGATTGATGTCAATCGAGGTGAGCTCATAATCGGTATTGGAGCGCTTGGCGTGCACCTTAAACGAATCGAAGGAACCAAACTCGCGCAGCGCCTTCACGGCGGCGGCACAGTACTCCTGAGGGTCGCGATTGGTGTGATACGCCAAAGACACACGAGCAACGCCGGGAACGGTGCGAATGACACGCGCCGCCTCGTCGGCCTGATGCTCGTTAAAGGTCACGAGGATATAACCGGAAATTCGAGACACGGCATTCACGGAAAAGGCGGCCAAGGCCGCCTTGATGTTATCCATGAGGATATGCTCAAAATGTGCGCGGTTCTTACCCTTCAGTCCAACCTCGTGATAGTGGACTAGGCAGACGCGAGCCGCCATTTAGGCTTCAGCAACCTTGTGGCCGAGCGCCTTCTCGTAACGGGCCTCGTCGTAAGAGATGTCGCCGTCGACAATCTCGTCCATAGCCATCGAAATGGTATCGGCACCGGAAAGCCCGATGGTGATGTCATCGACATCCTGGACGGCAAGCACGCGGTTGTGCTGGCCACGCAGCATGCTGTTAATATCGCAGGCGCGCTTGGAGGCAAGCGAAGCAAGCAGGAAGCGGTTGTGATCGGTCTTCTCCAGAAGATCGTCAATGCAAGGCTTTACAACGGACACGGACCTCAGATCCTTTCATGCATATCGAGAACGCGAACGAGCTCATCGGTCGCGCGGTCGAGATCGTCATTAACCACGACGTCGTCGTAGCGGTCGGCAAGGGCAAGCTCATCGGCGGCGTTTGCCATACGCAGCTCAATCGTCTCGGGCGTCTCGGTACCGCGACCGACTAGACGCTCGCGGAGTACCTCAAGCGAAGGCGGCTTGATAAAGATCAGCACGGCCTCGGGAAAACGTTCCTTCACCTGCAGGGCGCCCTGGACATCGATTTCCAAAATCAGAGATGCGCCAGAGGCGAGCTTGGATGTGACCTCGCTCACCAACGTGCCGTAGCAGTTACCGTGGACCTCGGCCCACTCAACAAACTCACCGTTTGCCACGCGGCGGTCGAACTCCTCGCGCGTCAGAAAAAAGTAGTTGACGCCGTCGACCTCACCTTTTCGTGGTGCTCGCGTGGTAGCCGAAACCGTCAGGCCCAGGTTCGAGCGGCGCTCGCGCACACGAGTGACGAGCGTACCCTTGCCTGCGCCTGACGGTCCAGAAATCACAAAGAGCTTGGAATCCTGAGCGCTCACTTATTTGGTCAGCTGCTCGAGGAGCTGCTCGCGCTGACGGACGCCGAGGCCCTGGACGCGACGGGTAGCGGAGATACCGAGCTCCTCCATAATCTTGGCGGCCTTGGCCTTGCCATAACCAGGGAGAGACTCGATGAGGGTGGAAACCTTCATGCGGGAAGCGATGGGGTCATCGGAGTTGAGCACGGACTCGAGGGGCTTCTCGCCCTTCTTGATCTGCTCGCGAAGCTCAGCGCGGGCGTGACGTGCGGCAGCAGCCTTCTCAAGAGCCTGCTTGCGCTGCTCATCGGTAAGCTGAGGGAGTGCCATTCGTACCTCCAAATAGTTGGGTTATATCTGATTCAATAATTGGCATTTTAGCACGTAGAACGTACAAAATGCCCAATCGCGGCTCCATAGGTTAGACGATACCCGCAAAAAGTGCAATATACTGCGCCCAAAGTTAAGCCCCTGACCTGCGATTCCACACAAAGGATGGGAAAGTTTACGCAGGCACAGGGGCTATTTTGTGCTAATGAGACCCAAAAGTGGTGACTTAGGGGAATCTTTTACGCGACGTTTTCGACCAGCTCAGCGACGATGGCGTCAAAGGCGGCAACCGGATCGTCGGCACCGGTGATGGGACGGCCCACCACAATGTGGCTTGCGCCACGCTCGATAGCCTGGGAAGGCGTCGCCACGCGGGACTGGTCACCAAGGGCGGCACCCACCGGACGCACACCCGGAGTCACGATCAGGGCATCAGGGCCCAGCAGCTCACGCATGTCCTGAGCCTCCATCGGCGAGCACACGATGCCATCGATGCCGTTGGCCTGAGCGAGCTTTGCCAGGCGGGCGGCCTCCTCGGCCACGGGCGACTCGACGCCGATCTCGCTCAAGGCATCCTGATTCATGCTCGTGAGCACGGTGATGGCGACGAGCTTGGCGCGGTCCTCGCGTGCCTCCTCGGCACCCTCGCGGCAGGCAGCGAGCATGGCGCCCGAACCCAAGCCGTGAACCGAGAGCAGGTCGGCACCGGCAAGCGAGGCCGAACGGGCGGCACCGCGAACCTGATGCGGAATATCATGGAACTTAAGGTCAAGGAAGACCTTAAAGCCCAGGTCCTTAAAGGTCTTGACGATCTCGGGGCCCTCAGCGTAATAGAGCGTCATACCAACCTTAAGCCAGGCGGCATGGCCCGAAAGCTCGTGGGCGAGCTCGAGCGCACGCTCACGGTCGCAGTCGAGGGCGACGATAACACGGTCGCGGGCATCGGTCTCTAGCATTCGAACGCACCTACCAGTTCGTTGATGTCCTTCACGCCCTGGGACTCGGCCCAGGCCTCGAGCTCGTGCGCGATCTTGAGCGAAGCGCACGGATCGACGAAGTTGGCCATGCCGACCGACACGCAGGTGGCGCCGGCCAGGATAAACTCAGCCGCATCTTCGCCGGTCATGACACCGCCGACACCGTTGATGGGGATATCGACGGCCTGGGCAACCTCCCAGACCATGCGCACGGCGATGTGGTGGCACAGCGGGCCCGAAAGGCCGCCCTTGGGCTTGGCCACGCGGGACTTGCGGGTATGGACGTCGATGGCCATGCCCTGGATGGAGTTGATGACTGAAAGGCCGTCGGCACCGGCAGCCTCGAGGGCCTTGGCAATCTCGGCGACGTTGACCGGCGCCATCTTCACGAACAGCGGCTTATCGGTCACCTTGCGGCAGGCAGCCATAACGGAAGAGGCGCCCTCGGGCGTGGAGCCCATGGCGGCACCGCCGGCGGCGATATTAGGGCAGCTCACGTTGATCTCGTAGCCGGCAGCCCAGGGGCACAGCTCGACATACATCTCTAGTGCGCGGACAAATTCGTCAACGGAGTGGCCGGCAACCTGGCAGATGACCTGGCAACCGTCCTTGGAGAGCTGCTCCAGCCACGGACCGGACTCACGGGCAAAGGCAGCCACGCCAGGGTTCTGAAGGCCCACGGAGTTGATCATGCCGCCGGGAATCTCGGCCATACGGGGCGCGGGGTTGCCGGGCCAGGGCTCGGCAGCGCAACCCTTGGTGGTGATGGCGCCCAGCTGGGAGACATCGAAGAAGTTCTGGAACTGCCAACCGTAGCCAAAGGTACCGGCTGCGGTGTTGATGGGGTTCTGCATCTTGACGCCGCCGAAATCGACGGCCATGTTCACGGTACCCACTAGAAGACCACCACCTTGGAAGCATCGAACACGGGGCCGCACATGCAAGCACCCTTCATACCGTCGACCGTCTCGACATTGCAGGTGTTGCAGGCGCCAAAGCCACAGCTCATCATGCGCTCGAGCGACACCTCGCAGTACGCACCGGCCTCGGCGGCAGCGGCGGCGACTTTCTTCATCATGACAGCGGGGCCGCAGCTGGCCACATAGTCGTAGCCGCCCTCTCCGAGCAGCTCGGCTGCCGGGTCGGTGCAAAAACCGTGCGTGCCCAGCGTGCCATCATCGGTGCACACGTTAACCGTGGCGCCCAGCGCGCGGAACTCATCGACACCCACGGCCTTGGAAACGGTGCCAAAGCCCAGGCAAACGTCGACATCCACGCCCTGCTCGACAAGCTTGCCGGCGAGGCAGAGCACGGGCGGAACGCCGATGCCGCCCGCCACGAGCAGCGCCTTCCTGGTGCCCTCGGGAACAAGCCAGCCGCGGCCGCCAGGGCCCAACAGGTTGGACTTGGAGCCGGGGGCCATCTGCGACAGACGACGGGTGTCGTCGCCCACGACGGCGTACCACAGCTCGACGGTACCGGCCTGGGCGTCGGCGCGATAGAAGCTCAGGGGCACGCGAAGCAGCGAGGACGCATCGCCGGGCACGGCAATGTTCACAAACTGACCGGGCTTGAGCGCACTTGCAAGCTTGGGGGCCGAGATGACGAGCGAGAAGATGCCGTCGGCGATCTCCTGGTTCGAGACGACCTCGAAGTCGTGCATGCGTGCAGTGGAAGGTGTGGGCATAGACGCTCCAATCCCCCATGCGGTTGCATGGTCAAAACGAACAGAAAGCGCGGCACCGCAAGGGCACCGCGCACAAAAGCGATAAGGCTATGCTAGCAGATGCAGCCGTCGGCGAGCGTCTGCTTACCGCCGACAAACACATCGGTGGCACGACCGGTGAGCGTGCGGCCGGCAAAACCGGAGTTCTCAGCACGCGACTCGTATCCGTCCTCGCCGACCGTCCAGGTTGCGGCGGGATCGAACACGGTCAGGTCGGCAACGGAGCCCGCCTTGACCTGAACCTGGTCGAGGCCCAGGATCTCACGCGGTTTGATGGCCATGAGCTCGACCATGCGGCCCACGCTCATCTTGCCCGTGTTGACCAGCTCGGTGAGTACGAGCGACAGCGAGGTCTCGAGGCCGATCATGCCAAAGGGCGCAAGCTCGAACTCGCGGGCCTTCTCCCACGGGGTGTGGGGAGCGTGATCGGTGACGATAGCGTCGACGGTGCCGTCGATGACGCCCTGACGGATGGCCTCGGCATCCTCCTCGGTACGCAGCGGCGGATTGACCTTGAGCGAGGTGTTGTAGGTCTCGTCCAGGTCGTTCTCGGTCAGGAACATGTGGTGCGGAGTGGCCTCGCAGGTAACCTGAACGCCAGCGGCCTTACCGGCACGCACGATCTCCAGGCCATGTGCGGTGGAGATGTGCTGGATGTGCAGCTTGGCACCAGTCAGCTTGGCGATCTCGATGTCGCGGGCGATCTGGAGCTCCTCGCCGGCAGCCGGCCAGCCCTCGAGAGCCAGACGGGTCGAGACCTTGCCCTCGTTGATCTGGCCGTGGCCGACCAGGTCCTCGTCCTGGCAGTGGCTCATAAAGACCTTGCCGAACATCTTGCCGTAGTCCATGCAACGACGGAGCATGCCCGCGCCCTGCACGCCGCGACCGTCGTCGGTGAAGGCGACGGCGCCGTGGGCGACCATATCGCCCATCTCGGACATGGCCTCGCCCTTAAGACCGCGGGTCATGGCGCCCGACGGATAGACGCGGCAGTGACCGACCTCGGCAGCGCGGGACTTGACGAACTCCACGACAGTGCCGTTATCGGTGACGGGATCGGTGTTGGGCATGGAGCACACGCCGGTAAAGCCGCCCTTGGCAGCTGCGCGGGTGCCGCTCTCGATGTCCTCTTTGACCTCGTAGCCGGGCTCGCGAAGGTGAACGTGCATATCCACCAGGCCGGGGACGAGGTACTTGCCGGAAAGGTCGCGGACCTCGGCTCCCTCGACGGCGAGATTCTCGCCGACCTCGGCGATCTTGTCGCCGTCAATCAGGACGTCAACGACACCGTCAAGCTCGACGGACGGGTCGACGACGTGGGCATTCTTAAGAAGCAAGGCCATTATCGGCACCTCCAAGCAGCAGATACAGGATAGCCATACGCACGCAGATACCGGCGTAGACCTGCTCCAGGATGACGGAGCGTTGCGGGTGGTCGGCCATATAGGAGTCGAACTCGACGCCGCGGTTGATGGGGCCCGGGTGGCAGATGATCGCATCGGGCTTCATGAGCTTCTCGCGGTCCTTGGTCAGGCCGAAGAGCTTGTGGTACTCACGAATGGTCGGGAACGGGGCACCCTCGAGACGCTCCTGCTGCACGCGCAGCATGTAGACGACGTCCAGCTCGGGCAGGACGGAATCGAGGTCGCTCGTCACGTGGTCGCAGCCCAAGACCTCGGGCGCCGGCGGCAGCAGCGTGCCGGGGGCGACGGCGTAGGTCTCGCAGCCCATGATCTTAAGGGCGGGGATCAGCGAGCCGCAGACACGGGAGTGGGCGATATCGCCGACGACGGCGACCTTCAGACCGTGGAAGTCACCCTTGTGCTCCCAGATGGTGTACAGGTCGAGTAGGGCCTGCGTAGGATGGTTGTGCTTGCCGTCACCGGCGCAGATGACGCTCGCGGGCGAATTCTGCGTGACGATGTAGGGAGCGCCGGCGTGCTTATCGCGCACGACGATGCAGTCGATCTTGTAGGCGTTGAGGGTCTCGACGGTGTCGACAAGGCTCTCGCCCTTGACCGTGGAGGTCGAGGAGCCGCCAAAGTTAAGGCTGTCGGCCGAAAGACGCTTCTCGGCGAGCTCGAAGGAGCTGCGGGTGCGCGTCGAGGGCTCGTTGAACATGTTGACGATGGTCTTGCCCTTGAGCGTGGGGACCTTCTTGATAGCACGCTCGTTGACCTCGGAGAACGCCTTGGCGGTCTCGAGGATGAGCTTGATGTCCTCTTCGGAGTACTCGGTAATGTCGATCAGGTGCTTATGGTTGAACGCCACGGTACTACTCACCTCCCAGCGGCGCGGAGCCCACGTGGGAACCCGGCGCGACGTCGTTAATCTCGACGGCGGTGTGGCCGTCAACTTCCTTCATATATAGGTGTACGTTCTCCTCATGCGACGAGGGAACGTTCTTGCCGACAAAGTCCGGCGAGATGGGGAGCTCACGGTGGCCGCGGTCAACGAGGACAGCCAGCTCAATGCGGCTCGGACGGCCCAAGTCCATGACGGCGTCGAGAGCGGCGCGGATGGTACGGCCCGTATACAGGATGTCGTCCACCAGCACGACGCGCTTGCCATCGACGCTGAAGGGAATGTTGGTGGCGTGGATCGCGGGAGCGAAATTGGTAGCGTAGTCATCGCGGTAGAAGCTGATGTCGAGGCTGCCGAGCGGAACGTCGACGCCCTCGATCTCCTTGATCTCCTCGGCGAGCTTCTTTGCCAGAAGGTCGCCGCGCGTGACGATGCCGACCAGAGCGAGGTCTTCACAGCCCTCGTTGCGCTCGAGAATCTCGTGCGCGATGCGGGTCATCGCTCGATTGACGGCGGTCTCGTCCATGATGACCGCCTTGGGGGAAGTCGTGCCCATCGATCTCCTTCCTCACATGTCTTGACTGCTGACACAGTCAAAAAAATAGATGCCCGACCGCTTAAAGCGGACCAGACACCCACAGGAAAGGCTGCTCTTTGGCAGCTATGTAATTCCATGTGGGTATCTCGTACCCCTTTAATGGTCAAGGGATAGTGTAGCCAACCTCGAGCTTAATTGCGAGCGTAAATACAGAGCAATCCGTAAACGGAGCCCAATGCTCCATAAACCTATATATATTTGTGGGACGAGCTTGAAAACACACGCACGAGCTGGCATAATCCCCTCTGCTGCACGCAAATCGGATCTACGTCCAGGGCCGTAGCGTGAGCACTATCGCCAAAAGAGGAATATCTCTGTGTAGATTGCGCACAGGGAGCGACTTCTGTGCTATAGTTCAGGCTTGTTTGTTAACGCGACATGTTCGTTTGTCGCCCAAGGAGGGTCAGTTATGTCCAAAGTTTGCGAAGTTTGCGGTAAGCACCCCGTTGCCGGTCGCTCCATCAGCCACTCTCACCGCGTCACCAACCGTAAGTTCCGCCCCAACATCCAGCGCGTCTACGTCGTCGTCGATGGTCACCGTCGCAAGATGAACGTTTGCTCCACCTGCCTCAAGTCTGGCAAGGTTGCGCGCTCCTAAATAAGGTCTTACCAACAAGTACCTCGGACTCTCCGGGTCAAAGACCTCGCGTTCATATAGAACTTACCAAAGGCGCCCTCCCCTACGGAGGGCGCCTTTTTGCACTCATTGGGGACAGACTTACATGAGTGTTTTCACGCATTGGGGACAGACGTAACGCATGCCAGCAGCGGTTCGGCCCCTGCCTCACGCCGCCTCGTTCCAGCCCGCGGTGGCCTTGGTTACGCTTGTAGCGCCGATGCCGGTGATACGGGCAATTTGCTTGACCGTGAGATGTGCCCGCCTAAGCCTCAGCAGACACGCATCACGATCGGGGCGTGGCAGGGCCTTGAGCAGCGCAGGATCTATGCTCGGAAGGACTTCGCGCGCAACGGAAAGAGCATCCTCATCGAGGATCCGTCGGCGTGGAAGAATCTCAACTGACCAGATCCGCCCGGCAACTTCCTTAAGATGCTCACAATAGCGACGAGACCCCCCGACAATATCGAGCATAGGGGCCACGTCACAGATGTCAAAGGGATCGTAGCCCAGCTGGTATGCCCTAAAGCTTGACCAGCGGTATGCTTCGAGAGAGTCGATCGCACCTTTCACAGGATTGAGATGGATATAATCGAGTAGCTGCACCGCCTGTGTGTCCGACTCAACCGCAACACGCGAATAGCGATTGTCAAACAGATGGCCCGTTCTTCCCGTTTTCCCATTGAAATACTTAGCATACGCCGTCAGTGCGCACTGCATTGCCTTTGAAAGGTTGTCATATGGGTCATCAACCATCAAATGGAAGTGGTTGTCCATAAGGCACCAAGCCAACACTGCCACTTTATGGCGTGCAAACCTGTCCGAGATGTCCGATAAGAAACGATATCGGTCAGAGTCATCTTCAAAAATAATCTGTTTGGAGTTGCCACGGTCAAAGACGTGGTAATAGCCGGTGAGCGAAACGGCGCGGGCGCATCGGGGCATAATCTCTCCTTTCAAAAACTGAACAGGCAACACCTAAAAGGAGAGAAGGAACGCGAAATGCTGAGCCTGTGATCTATTTATATCCAATGAGCGGCAAAAAAGGCCCAGAACGGCAAAATGGCAAAACGATGTCTGTCCCAAATGAGTATAAGCACTCATGTAAGCCTGTCCCCAATGAGCGGGGCGGTGGAGCAGGCAAGTAGTTTTAGTTAAAACGTTTCAGTTTATTGAAGCGTTTTAGTTTGTCTTTTACGGGAATCTGACCGTTCACCGATTTATTTCTTGCTATCATGCATCTTGTAGGGTAAATCTCCGATCGCAAGGAGACACAAATGGTGAAAAAGTCACCGGAAAACACTACTCCCGCAATTGTGGACAACGTAGAGGCGCTTGAGACTAAGCTCGCTCAGATGCGAGAGGCCCAGGCGCTTTTTGCTACGTACACGCAGGAGCAGGTCGACAAGATCTTCTATGAGGCCGCCATGGCCGCCAACAAGGCTCGTATCCCGTTGGCGAAGATGGCCATCGAGGAGACCGGCCGCGGCGTTCTTGAGGACAAGGTCATCAAGAACCACTACGCCGCAGAGTACATCTACAACGCTTACAAGAACACCAAGACCTGTGGTGTCCTGGAGCGCGACGAGGCTTACGGCATCACCAAGATCGCCGAGCCCATCGGCATCGTGGGCGCCGTCATCCCGACGACCAACCCCACCTCCACCGCGATCTTCAAGACGCTGATCAGCCTGAAGACCCGCAACGCCATCATCATCTCCCCGCACCCGGCTGCCGCCAAGTGCACCATCGCCGCCGCCAAGCTCGTGCTTGACGCCGCCGTCAAGGCCGGCGCCCCCGAGGGCATCATCGGCTGGGTCGATGTCCCCTCCATCGAGCTGACCAACATGGTCATGCGCGACGTCGACATCATCCTCGCCACCGGTGGCCCGGGCATGGTCAAGGCCGCCTACTCCTCGGGCAAGCCCGCCCTGGGCGTTGGCGCCGGTAACACCCCGGTCGTCATCGACGACACCGCTGACGTGCTGCTCGCCGTCAACTCCATCATCCACTCCAAGACCTTCGACAACGGCATGATCTGCGCTTCCGAGCAGTCCGTGACCGTCATCGACACCATCTATGACCAGGTTAAGGCCGAGTTCCAGAAGCGCGGCTGCTACTTCGTCAAGCAGGGTGCCGAGATGGAGGCCCTGCGTGCCGCCATGTTCAAGAACGGTGCCCTCGATCACCGCATCCCCGGCATGGCTGCCGCCAAGATCGCCGAGCTCGCCGGCATCGAGGTTCCTGCCAAGACCAAGATCCTGATCGCCGAGGTCACCTCCACCGACCCCGCCAAGGAGGAGTTCTCCCACGAGAAGCTCTCCCCGGTCCTGGCCATGTATCACGCCAAGGACTTCCAGGAGGCCGTCGACAAGGCCGAGCACCTGGTGCTCGCCGGTGGCCCGGGCCACACCGCCTCTCTGTACGTGCACCCTGCCCAGGCCGAGAAGATCAGCCTGTTCGAGCACGTCATGAAGGCCTGCCGTATCGTCATCAACACCCCGTCCTCGCACGGCGGCATCGGTGACCTGTACAACTTTGGCATGAAGCCGTCTCTGACCCTGGGCTGCGGCTCCTGGGGCGGCAACTCCGTCTCCGAGAACGTTGGGGTGAAGCACTTGATCAACGTTAAGACTGTGGCCGAGCGCCGTGAGAACATGCTGTGGTTCCGCGCTCCCGAGAAGGTCTACTTCAAGAAGGGTTCCACGCCCGTCGCCCTCGACGAGCTTGGCAACGTCATGGGCAAGAAGCGCGCCTTCATCGTCACCGACCAGTTCCTCTTCAAGAATGGCAACACCCGCGCCATCGAGGCCAAGCTCGACGAGATGGGCATCGCCCACGACTGCTTCTACGACGTCGAGCCCGATCCGTCGCTGCAGTGCGCACGTCGCGGCGCCAAGCAGATGGCTCTCTTTGAGCCGGACGTCATCATCGCCGTCGGCGGTGGCTCCGCTATGGACGCCGGCAAGATCATGTGGATGATGTACGAGCACCCCGAGTGCAAGTTTGAGGACATGGCCATGGACTTCATGGACATCCGCAAGCGTATCTTCACCTTCCCCGAGATGGGCAAGAAGGCCTACTTCGTCGCCGTCCCGACCTCTTCGGGCACCGGTTCCGAGTGCACGCCGTTCGCCATCATCACCGACAAGGAGACCGGCATCAAGTGGCCGCTCGCCGACTACGCGCTGCTCCCCAACATGGCTATCGTCGACGCCGACAACTGCATGACCGCCCCGCGCGGCCTGACCGCTGCCTCCGGCATCGACGTCATGACCCACGCCATCGAGTCCTACGTCTCCATCATGGCTTCCGACTACACCAAGGGCCTCTCCGAGCGCGCTGCTAAGCTCGTCTTCGAGAACCTGCCCTCCAGCTTCACGAACGGCGCCAAGGACCCGCATGCCCGCGAGGAGATGCACAACGCCTCCTGCATGGCCGGTATGGCCTTCGCCAACGCCTTCCTGGGCCTCAACCACTCCATGGCCCACAAGCTCGGCGCTTTCCATCACCTGCCTCACGGCCTCGCAAACGCCGTCATCCTGACCCGCGTCATGCGCTACAACGCCGCCGAGGCTCCCGTCAAGATGGGTACCTTCTCCCAGTATCCTTACCCCAACGCGCTGCACAACTACGCCGAGATGGCCAAGTACTGCGGCATCGAGGGCAAGGACGACAAGGAGGTCTTCGAGAACTTCATCACGAAGCTCGAGGAGCTCAAGGACTTCATCGGCGTCAAGAAGACCATCGCCGACTACGGTGTTGACGAGCAGTACTTCCTCGACACCCTCGACGAGATGACCGAGCAGGCATTCAACGACCAGTGCACCGGCGCTAACCCGCGCTACCCGCTCATGAGCGAGATCAAGGAGCTCTACCTGGACGCCTACTACGGCCGCGAGCCCCAGGACTACGCCGTCTGCTAGTTTTATTAGCACGGTTTTTAACGGCGGGGGTGCACGGGTGTTTCACACACCCCCGCCGTCGCTTCTATCGCATCGTTGAAAGGATGCAACCATGCTGCTACCCGATTCCAAGACCGAGCTCGTCCGCCGTGGCAACAAGGTCGTTTACGACCTGGGCGACAAGATCGTCAAGGTCTTTAACGAGACCAAGCCTGTCTCCGACGTGTTCAACGAGGCTTTGAATCTTGCCCGCATCAATGAGTGCGGCATCCGCAGCCCCAAGGCGCTCGAGGTTTCCCAGCTCGAGAACGCCAACGGCTGGGCGCTCGTGACCGAGAAGGTTCCGGGCACCACCCTTGCCGAGAAGATGACTGCCGAGCCCCAGCGCTTTGGTGAGTACCTCGAGATGTTCGTCGACCTCCAGATCGAGATCCACGGCTACACCTCCCCGCTGCTCAACCGTCAGCGCGACAAGTTCGCCCGCATGATCGACAGCCTTGATCAGCTCAATGCCACCACGCGCTACAACCTTCAGGAGCGTCTGGACGGCATGACTAAGGAGTTCAAGGTCTGCCACGGCGACTTCAACCCCTCCAACGTCATCGTCGGCGACGACGGCCAGCTCTATGTGTGCGACTGGGCACACGCCACCCAGGGCTCCCCTGCTGCCGACGTTGCCACCACCTACCTGCTCTTCGCCCTCAACAGCAAGGACCAGGCCGAGGCCTACCTGGAGCTCTACTGCGACCGCGCCGACATGCCCATGCAGGTCGTGCGTCAGTGGACGAGCATCGTCGCCGCTTCCGAGCTCGCTCGTAAGCGCAACGTGAACGATGAGTTCCTGAAGAACTGGATCGACGTCGTCGATTATCAGTAATATCTGAGCGATTTATTTCGCATCGGAGGCACAATGGAAAACCCCGCAGCTCATTTGGGCTGTGGGGTTTTCCTTTACCCGTCGAGTTTATTCACGCAACAAAAAAAGACTGCTCCGCATCTCATTCTAAGAGAGATACGGAGCAGTCCCGCAATTACATCTAATAGCAGAAACGTCGATTAACGGCGAGCCGCCTTAACAAGCTCGGCAACCTTGGCGACGACCTCGTCGATAGCCACATCCTCGCGCTCGCCCGTGGCACGGTCCTTGAGTTCGACGGTGCCGTTCTTAAGGCCACGCTTACCCAGAACAACCTGATACGGGAAGCCCATAAGGTCGTTGTCGGCAAACTTAAAGCCGGGACGCTCATCGCGATCGTCGACGACGACCTCGATACCCTCGGCGCACAGGCCATCAACGATCTGCTCACAGACGGAAGCGCACTCCTCCTTCTTGGGGTCGAGCGGAATCACCGCGACCTCGTACGGAGCAACGGAGACCGGCCAGACGATACCGTGCTCGTCGTTGTGCTGCTCCACGACGGCAGCGAGCGAGCGGGACACACCAACGCCGTAGCAGCCCATGATCAGAGGCTTCTCCTTACCGTCCTCATCCATAAAGGTGGCACCCATGGCCTCGGAATACTTGGTGCCAAGCTGGAAGACCTGAGAGACCTCGATGCCGCGGGCAGCGGAGAGCGGCTTGCCGCAGTGCGGGCAGGGGTCGCCGGCAACGACGGTTACCAGGTCGGCCCACTCGTCGACGGTAAAGTCGCGCTCGGGGCAGGCACCGGTAAAGTGATAGTCGACCTCGTTGGCGCCACAGGCCCACTGCTTGGACTCGCGAAGGCTCTCGTCGCACACCAGACGGATGCCCTCGGGAAGGTTGACCGGTCCGATAAAGCCCTTGTGCAGACCGTTCGCCTGAAGCTCCTCGTCGGTCATCATACGATAGCTCTTACCAAAGACATGCTCGGCCTTGCAGTCATTGAGCTCATGGTCGCCCGGGACAATGGCGACGACCGGCTTGCCCTCGGAGTCGATCAATGCCAGCGACTTGCGCGTGCCGTTCTCGGGGAAGCCGAAGAACTTTGCAACGGCCTCGATGGTGCCCATGCCCGGAGTCTCGACCTTGGTGAGCGTACCGTCGCCAGGACCCTCGGTCACAACGACCTTGGTGCTTGCGGCCTCATCGTCGGCAGCGAAGCCGCAATCGTCGCAGTAGACGAGCGAAGCCTCGCCGGCGTCGGCCAGAGCCATGTACTCGACGGAGGTGTCGCCGCCGATCTCGCCGGAGTCGGCGACAACGGGCAGAGCCTTGATGTAGCAGCGCTCGCAGATGTTGGCGTAGGCCTGCTTCATCTTGTCGTACTCCTCCTGCAGACTCTCCTGCGTGGCAGAGAAGCTGTAGGCGTCCTTCATGATGAACTCGCGACCGCGCATCAGGCCAAAGCGGGGACGGAACTCGTCGCGGAACTTATCCTGGATGTGATAGAGGTTCACCGGCAGCTGCTTGTAGGAACGCAGCTCATTGCGCACCAGGGCAGTCACGGTCTCCTCGTGCGTGGGTCCGAGAACAAACTCGCGGCCGTGGCGGTCATCAAAGCGCACAAGCTCCTTGCCATAGGCGTCAATGCGACCGGACTCACGCCACAACTCGGCGTCGACCATGATAGGCATCATAAGCTCCTGGGCACCGGCGGCATCCATCTCGTCGCGCACGATGTTCTCGATCTTGCGAATCGAGCGCCATGCGAGCGGCAGGTAGGAATACAGACCGGCGGCCTCCTTGCGGATCATGCCGGCACGGAGCAGCAGGCGGTGGCTGGCGAGCTCAGCGTCCGCCGGATCCTCTTTAAGCGTCGGCGCATAGAGCTTAGACATATACATTGCTCGGGTCATTTATTTCTCCTCAATAAGTTTGTCGACCTCTGCCATAAGCGCGTCGACAATTTGGTCCTCAGCTACTTTACCAATGATCTGGCCATGCGAAAAGAGCAAGGCCTGACCACGTCCGCAAGCAACGCCCAGGTCGGCATCAGAAGCCTCACCGGGGCCATTAACGGCACATCCCATCACGGCGATGGAAAGCGGCGCGGAATAGTTCTTCAGTCGCTCGGTAACCTCCTCGGCGATGGGAATGAGGTTGACCTGGCAACGAGCGCACGTGGGACACGAGACGATCTCGGGACCACGGCGGCGCAGGCCAAGGGACTGCAGGATACCCCAGGCGACCGGCGGCTCCTCGACCGGATCGGCCGTGAGCGAGACGCGCATGGTGTCACCGATACCCTCAGACAGCAGAATACCAAGGCCCACCGAGCTCTTAATGGTGCCCTGAAGCTTGGTACCCGCCTCGGTTACGCCCAGGTGAAGCGGAACGTGGGGAATCTCACGCGACAGGGCTCGATAGGTATCAAGCGTCGTTTGCACGCTATGGGCCTTAGCCGAAAGCACGATGTTCGTAAAGCCGCGGTCTTCAAAATGCTTGACGAAACGCTCGCTCGACATCACGAGCTTTTCGGGCTGCGAAAGATTGTCGCGCTCGGCAATATCTTGCTCAAGCGAGCCCGCGTTCACGCCAATGCGAATCGCGCAGCCCGCGGCACCCGCGGCATCGATGACAGCGTCAACCTTGGCCCAATCGCCGATATTGCCGGGGTTGATGCGCAGCTTGGCGGCACCGGCCTCGACGGCGCCGATGGCAAGCTTATGGTTAAAGTGGATATCGGCGACGATTGGCACCGGAGACTCGGCACAAATCGTGCGAAAGCCCTCGAGCGCAGCCTCGGTAGGCACGCTCACGCGAACAACATCGCAACCCGCCTGGGCAAGCGCACGCACTTGCGCAAGCGTTGCCTGGGCGTCGGCGGTATCGGTGCAGGTCATGGACTGAACCACCACCGGCGCGCCACCACCGATCTGCACGCCGCCCACATATACGGGGCGCGTCAGCTCGCGCGGCAAAGGATGGGATAAAGACAATCCAAACACTCCCCTACAAAATAAATCGAAGGACGTCGGAACGAAGCATATAAACAAACAGCAGCGCAAAGAGCGCGATGCCGACATAGCTGACGATTGTCTGCACCTTGAGTGGCAGCTCGCGACCGGCGACCATTTGGATGATCTCGATAACCAGCTTTCCCCCGTCGAGCGGCGGAATGGGCAGCAAGTTCATAAAGCCCAGCGAGAATGAGATGAGCGCTGCAAACGACAGGAACGTTACGGGACCGGCAGCAGCCGCCTGAGAGGACATGACGCTGATGCCCACGATCGACGAGGACTGGTCGAGAATCTCCATCGTATGCTGCGGCTGGAGTAGGCGCATAACGCCATCCGCGGTCTGCACAACATAGGAGAATGACAGACGCGCCGAGGTGATGGGGTCCAAACGGACTACCTCCGTAGAAGCATACACACCTAACCGCTCGTCCTCTTTGAGCGCAACCGAGGTCGAATGCTGCTTGCCGTCACGCTCATACTCAATGGCGATATCGTCCTTACCGGCGGCCTTGCCGATAGCATCGTAGACGTCCATCCAAGTGGAACATGAGACACCGTCGACCGAAAGGATCGCATCTCCGGCCTCGATACCCGCCTTGGCGGCAATAGACCCCTCGTCAACCTGACCGATCACGTTGGTATCCATCGGCACGGTGACACCCGCAATGGAATAGATGCTCATAAGGAGCAAAAAACCCGTCAGGATATTGACGAGAATGCCCGCGAGCAGCATAAAGGCGCGCTTGAGAAAACCCTGGCCAAGATAAGTGTGCGAACGCTCTTGCGCCAAGAAATCAGCCTCGCCGCACGGCAGCTCCCACACATCGCCCACGGCAGTCGCATGCTCTCGATCGAACCGGCGGCCGTCAAAGGTGGTGTAGCCCGCCGCGTCTCGCGGCAGCGTCTGATACTTGGTGGGATAGTAGCTCGGTAAGGGCTTCTCCCCTTCCTCATACCAAGGTGCGATGGAGCCCCAGCCCAGCAACAGAGCACAAGCCTCGAGCACATCCTCCTCGGAAAGCTCGAGCTCGACAGCAAGGTCGGCCACGGTCACGCGACCATGACGATAGACAGCCGCGAGCACGCGATCGGCGCACGAGACATCGGTCGGATCCATACCGCAGATGGCAGCGTAGCCACCCAGCAGCAGCGGGGTCACGCCAAACTTGGTTCCAATGCGACGCGACGTGTAATGGATGTCAAAGCGGCACGGCAGGCCCAAAAAGAACTCGGTCACACGGACGCCGCAAGCACGTGCCGCCAAAAAGTGGCCGTCCTCGTGCAAAAACACGAGGACGGAAAGCATCAGCAGGCCCCAAAAGACCGATGAAAGAACGCTCAGAACAGTATCCATAAAACGAAAAAGCAATCCTTATGGGTTAGGAACGGGTTGCGGCGAGCACCTGCGCAGCTTTTTCACGCGCCCACGCATCGATGTCGCGAAGCTGCTCAAACGAATCGACTGCCTGCATATCGTGGGCATCCATGCAGGATTCCACAATGCGATCGATATCGGTAAAGCTGCAGCCATCGTGCAGGAAGGCATCAACGGCGACCTCGTTGGCGGCATTGAGCACGCACGGCATGGTGCCACCCGTCTTGCCGGCACGCTCGGCCAGTGCCAGACAGCGGAAGGTATCCATGTCGGCAGCATCAAACGTGAGCTGCCCCAGCTCGCGGAAATCGATACGAGGCGCTGGGGTATCCCAACGCTCGGGATACGAGAACGCGAACTGGATGGGAATACGCATGTCGGAAGCACCGAGATGCGCCATCACAGAGCCGTCGGCGAACTCGACCATAGAGTGAATCTTGGACTGACGCTGCACGACCACGTTAATGAAATCGAGGTCGCAATTAAACAGATGCATGGCCTCAATGCGCTCCAGGCCCTTGTTCATGAGGGTGGCGGAGTCAATGGTGATCTTTGCACCCATGGCCCACGTGGGATGTGCGAGGGCATCGGCGCGCGTCACGCGATCGAGCTCGTCGCGCGTGCGGCCAAAGAACGGACCGCCCGAGCAGGTGAGCCAAATACAATGAGCCTCGCGTGGGTTCTCCCCCAGATAGCACTGGTAGATGGCGGAGTGCTCAGAATCGACTGGAATAAGCTGGCCCGGTTGCGCCAACGGCATAAGCAAGTCGCCACCGACGACGAGGGACTCCTTGTTGGCAAGGGCAAGGCGCTTATTTGAGGTCAAGGCCGCATGGCTCGCCTCGAGACCGGCGGCGCCCACAATAGCGACGAGCACGCAGTCGACATCGTCGCGACGCGCGAGCTCGCAAACCGCTTGCGCGCCAACGCCAAGCTTCGTTCCCTCGGGCAGCTCCTGCAGCACGGCGTCATCGCCATGAGCGACATCGGCCACGGCAACCGCCGGAACCGAGAACTCGCGGGCAGCGGCAACGAGCTCGGAGGTACTGGAGTTAACGGACAGCGCCGTCACCTGCAGGAGATCGGCATGCTGGCGGCACACATCGAGCGCCTGAGTGCCGATAGAGCCCGTACAGCCCAGGATGGCAACACGGAGACGTCCATCGGGGCCATACGTCGTCTGGAAGGACATTACAGCACGCCTCCGATCATCAGCATCAGCTGCGCGGTGATGCAGCCGAAGATAAGCGAATCGCTTCGATCGAGCATGCCGCCGTGGCCCGGGATAAGGTTACCGGAATCCTTGACGCCCACACCGCGCTTGATGCGCGACTCGATAAGGTCGCCGATAACGCCCAGAATGGACACGACCACGCCGCACAGCAGCGCATAGGGCAGGCTGAGCTTGTAGAGGTGCGTCGCCCACAGGATGAGCCAAATCAAAACCGAGCCCAGGATGCCGCCGACAAACCCCTCCCAGCTCTTTTTGGGAGAGATCTTGGGAACCATCTTATGCTTGCCGATACGGCTGCCCACGATGTAGGCAAACGAATCGGAGACCCAAAGGGACGCGCAAACGCCCACCGAAAGCAGGGCGCCGGCAAAACCGGGCACGGCATCGCGCAGCAGCACGATAGCCGACAGCATAAAGCCAGTGTAAATGGGACCCATGAGCGTCACGGCCACATCAGAGATTCGGGTACGCGGCGACCAGACATACCAAATGCCCACAGCGAGCATCAGAGCAAAAAGCAGGGCATTCAGCAACATCGAATCGCCCAACGCCGACAGCGGAAAGAGTACGGCGGCAGCGATACCCATGCGCTCGTTAGCCATCTTGCCATCGAGCCTTGTCATACGGAAAAACTCATAGCAGCACAGACCGCTCATGACAGAAACAAAGATGGCCGTGGGCACGATACCCAAAACCAGGCACAGGATAAAGACAACGGCGTAGACGATACCGGCGGCGGCACGGGTAATAAAGCCCGCCAGCCACGTACCGGTTCCGCTCTTCGCCGCAGGCGCTCCCGCAGTGGCAGCTTTGCGCGCAGGCGCTTTGGGAGCAGTTGCCTTGGGACGATCGGACACGATTAAGCCTCCTCGGTCTTGCTCAGTCCACCAAACCTACGGTCACGGCCCTGATAGGCCAAAATGGCGTCGACAAGGCCCCAACGATCAAAGTCGGGCCAATAGGTATCGGTGACGTAGAATTCGGAATAAGCCACCTGCCACAGCAGATAGTTCGAAAGGCGCAGCTCACCAGAAGTGCGAATCACAAGCTCAGGATCGGGAAGGCCAGCGGTATAGAGGTGGGAAGCCACCATGTCGTCATCAATTGCGGCAGGATCGATCTTACCGGCGGCAGCGTCGAATGCGATCTGACGGACAGCGCGGGTAATCTCGGCACGCGCGCCGTAGTTGACGGCAAGCGCCAGCGTCATACCGGTGTGATCGGCGCACTCGGCAAGACCGCGTTCAAAAACGTCGCGGGTCTTCTTGGGCAGCGCGGAAATGTCACCCAAAAAGACAACACGCACGTTTTCGCGCTTCAGAAGCGGCAGCTCGTCGATGAACGTCTTAGCAAACAGATGCATCAAGACGTTGACCTCATGCTGCGTGCGGTTCCAATTTTCGGTAGAAAACGCATAGGCCGAAAGCACGTCGACGCCCAGGCGCACGCAGGCGGTAATGATCTCGCGAAGGGAGACAATACCCGCCTTGTGGCCCTCGGTGCGTGCAAGACCGCGCGACGTGGCCCAACGACCGTTGCCGTCCATGATGCACGAGATATGGTGCGGAATGTTATTGAGGTCAAGGTCGGAAAAACCGACGCCCGTAGGGGCGTCGGCAAAGTACTCGACCAGTTTATGCTCGTCGTATTGCACCTTAGATCTCCATGACCTCGGCTTCTTTTTCCTTCAGAAGCTCCTCGACCTTGGCGACATACTCATCGGTGTGCTTCTGGACCTTGGCCTGCTCGCGACGGACATCGTCCTCGGTGAGCTCCTCATCGCGCTCGAGCTTGTTGTTGAAGTCGCGACGGATGTTACGGATAGACACCTTGGCCTGCTCGGCGTACTCGCGGCACTCCTTGACGAGCTCGCGACGGCGCTCCTCGGTGGGAGCCGGGAACGGCAGACGAACGACGGTGCCATCGGAGTTGGGGGTAATACCCAGATCGGAAGCGCCGATGGCCTTGACGATAGCGTTGATGAGCGCCTTGTCCCACGGCTCGATGAGCAGCATGTGGGCCTCGGGGGTCTTGACGGCGGCAACCTGCGTGACCGGCGTGGGAACACCGTAATAATCAACGGTGATGTCAGACAGAATGTTAGCGTTGGCTCGGCCGGTACGGACCTTGGAGAAGTTATGCTTGAGGGACTCGAGCGACTTGTCCATGTGGGCGGTGATGTTCTCTGCCATGCTTAATCCTCCTGATAGACGAGCGTGCCGACGGGCTCACCCGAAAGCGCGCGCTTGACGGTGTCCTCGCCATCGATGTTGAGGACCAAAATCGGCATACGGTTGTCCTGGCACAGTGCCGTAGCCGTGGAATCCATAACCTGCAGACCGCGGACGAGAACCTCGTGATAGGTAATCTTGTCAAAACGGACGGCATCGGCGCACTTGACGGGATCCTTGTCGTAGATGCCGTCAACCTTGGTGGCTTTAATCAGAATCTCGGCGCCGATCTCGCACGCGCGAAGAGCCGCGGCGGTGTCGGTCGTAAAGTACGGATTGCCCGAACCGGCGGCAAAAATAACGACGTTGCCCTTGGAAAGGTGGTTGATGGCGCGACGGCGAATATAGGGCTCGCAGATCTCGTTCATCTGAATAGCGCTCATCACGCGGCAAGGAACATCGTTATGCTCGAAGGCATCCTGCAGGGCGAGCGCGTTCATAACGGTTGCCAGCATGCCCATGTAGTCGGCCTGAGCACGCTCCATGCCACCGGCAGCGCCGGCCATGCCGCGGAAAATATTGCCGCCGCCGACAACGACGCCGACCTCATGGCCAACGGCGAGCAGCTCCTTGACCTGTTTGGCAAGATGGTCGGTAACCTTGGGGTCGATGCCATATTGGCCGTCGCCCATCAGTGCTTCGCCGGAAAGCTTAAGAAGCACGCGTTTATATCGGATGTCGGACAAAGCGATCCTCCTTTAGATTGAACTCTCAACATTCTATCAAAGGCTCTAAGAAGAGCCATGAAAAAGCAGGCTGTGAGTAAAACCCACAGCCTGCTCATTACCAGCTACAAGAGCTTATTTACTCGCCACGGACCAGACGGTCAAAGGCAACGACGGTAATGGTGTCGCCGAGCTCCTTGGAGACCTGCTCAGCGTACTTCTTGATGGTGAGGGAGCTGTCCTTGATGAACTCCTGCTCGGTGAGCACGGACTGCTTGTAGAACTTCTCCAGACGGCCGACAGCCATCTTCTCCTGGATAGCCTCGGGCTTGCCGGACTCGGCAGCCTGAGCCATGTAGATCTGCTTCTCGTGCTCGACGGTCTCGGCCGGAACCTGATCGCGGGTAGCGCAGATCGGGGCAACGGCGGCAACCTGAAGGGCAACGTCGTGAGCGAAGGTCTTGAAGGACTCAGCCTGAGCGGTCTCGGCCTTCTCGAAAGCGAACTCGACGAGGACGCCGATCTTACCACCCATGTGGATGTAAGAAGCGAGAGCGCCGTTCTCGGCCTTACGGGCGGCGAAGCGGGAAATCTTCATGTTCTCGCCCATGATGTGAATCATCTCGGTGAGCTCGGAGGAAACGGTCTCCTCGCCCATCGGCTTCTCGAGCAGAGCGTCGACGTCAGCAGGCTCGGAGGTAGCGACAACCTCAGCGACCTTGGAAGCAAAGCCGGTGAACTTGGCGTTGGAGCCAACGAAGTCGGTCTCGCAGGAGAGCTCGAGCAGAGCGCCGGTCTTGCCATCCTCGGAGACGAACGCGGCGACAGCGCCCTCGTTGGTCTCACGGCCAGCCTTCTTGGCAGCCTTGGCAAGGCCGTTCTTACGCAGAACGTCGACAGCGGCGTCCATGTCGCCGTCAGCCTCGACGAGAGCTTTCTTGCACTCCATCATCGGGGAGTCGGTCATCTCGCGGAGCTGCTTGACCATAGCGGCGGTAATCTGGGCCATTGTGGTTCCTTTCAAAGAGATGAAAAAGAATTAACTAAGACTGATTTACTCGGCCTTGGGCTCAGCGGCCATCTCGGCCTCGGAGACCTGCTCCTTGCCGGAGCCAGCGAGGCAGGCGTCAGCCATGAGCTCGCACATAAGGGTGACAGCGGAGATAGCGTCATCGTTGCAGGGGATGCCGTACTCGACCTCGTCGGGATCGGAGTTGGTGTCGATCAGGGCGACGACGGGGATGTTCAGGCGCTGAGCCTCCTTGATGGCGTTCTCCTCGCGCTTGGTGTCGATGACGAAGAGAGCCTGGGGCAGACCCTTCATGTCGCGGGCGCCACCGAGGTTGGTCTGGAGCTTGGTGAGCTCCTTGCCGAGAACAGCCTGCTCCTTCTTGGGCAGAACAGCCATGCGACCGTCCTCGACCATGGCCTCGAGCTCCTCCATGCGGTTGATGCGGGAGCGGATGGTGACGAAGTTGGTCAGCATACCGCCGAGCCAACGCTGGTTGATGTAAGGCATGTTAGCGCGCTCAGCAGCGTTCTTGACGGCCTCCTGAGCCTGCTTCTTGGTGCCGACGAACAGCACGTTGCCGCCCTTGGCGACGTTCTTGACGAAGGTGTAGGCCTGGTCGGCGTCGAGGATGGTCTGCTTGAGGTCGAGGATGTAGATGCCGTTGCGCTCACCGAAGATGAACGGCTTCATCTTGGGGTTCCAGCGACGGGTCTGGTGACCGAAGTGGCAGCCGGCCTCGAGCAGGGTGCGGATATTAATCTTGGTAGCCATGTTAAACCTCCTGTGGTTTGCCTCCGCGCGGGGTCATCCTCCAAAACCAACCCGGACATGTGCTACCAAAGCCCGGGCACCACGGTATGAAGTAGCCGCGCGTGCGTGATAAAAACATGTTGCCGTGAAGCAACCCGATGAATGATAGCAGGAATGCATCTTCCTGCCAACCCGCAATCAAAACCACACACCTGAGTGCGACGCGGGACGTCCCAGCCACTATTCGCCGCGGGGATGGGCTTGAGCCACGGCGCGTTTGAGCCGATCGGGTGTGAGATGCGTGTAGATCTGCGTCGTGGACAGGCTCGCATGACCCAGCAGCTCTTGGACCGAGCGCAGGTCCGCACCGCCCTCGAGCAAGTCGGTCGCAAAGGTATGGCGCATCGCATGCGGGGCGATGTCGGCCGGAATGCCGGCGAGCGTCGCCAGCATATGGAACCGCCGCCGGAGCATGGCGGCGCTCATGCGATTGCCGCGCGCCGATATAAGCAGCGGATGCGGCCCGGTAGCGAGGTCACGGCGCTTTGCCTGAGCGAGCAACTCCGGCCTCCCTTCCTCAATATAGAGGCGCGTCACCTCGAGTGCACGACGATACAGGGGGACGATACGTTCTTTGCCCCCCTTGCCCCACAGGCGCAACGTGCGTTCGGACCAAGCGATAGACTCCACATTGAGTGCTGCGAGCTCAGAGATACGAGCGCCCGAGGCATAGAGCAGCTCGAGCATCGCCGCATCGCGCAGTCCCGCGGGTGTTGAGGTATCGGGGGCTTTGAGGAGCGCCTCGATCTGCTGGGACGTAAGGACGCCCGGCAGGTCACGCGGCAGCTTGGGCGATGCGATCGCCGAGACCGCATCGCCCTCGACAATCCCCTCGGCAGCCATCCAGCGATAGAGAGATCGGATAGCCGACAGGTGCGCCGCAAGCGTTCGGGGAGCCACCTGCTCACGCGAAAGCTCGGCAAGATAGCAACGAATGGTGCGCACGTCGGCAGCGAAAGCATCGATATCCTCGCGCTCGCACCAGGAAGCAAAGCGCTCCAGCCTCGAGCCATAGGCCGTCACCGTGTTGGGAGAAAGTCCCTCGACACGTGCGATATAGGCGATAAACGAGTCGACGGCATCGTACAGGTCAAAGGCTATGACCGGTCGCCTCCAAACAGATCGGGGCGAGTGGCCAGATAGGCATCAAGGGCCTCAAGCGCACGGTCCGCATAGGCCTGGTAGCGGTCGCGCTTGCTGCGGCGCTTACCATCCTCGAGTGGCGGCACCAGGCCAAAGTTGACATGCATGGGCTGATAGCCCACGGTGGCAGGATCGGTCGCATAGCCCACGAGCGCACCCAGGGCGCCCACACGCGGCAACTCGACGCCCGCGGCGCCGATAGCCTCTGCATAGGTGTTGAGCGCCGCGAGCAGACCGGTCGCCACGGCTTCCATGTACCCCTCGGTGCCGGTGATCTGACCGGCCAGGCGCACGCCGGTACCGGGCACGGCAAAGGTGCCATCGAGCACGTGCGGGGCGTCGACAAAGGTATTGCGGTGCATGACACCGTAGCGGAAGAACTCAGCGTTCTCCAGGCCCGGCACCATATGGAAGACGCGCTTCTGCTCGCCAAAGGTCAGGTTGGTCTGGAAGCCCACCAGGTTATAGGCGGTCTTCTCCTTGTTCTCGGCACGCAGCTGAATCGCCGCCCAAGGGCGACGTCCGGTACGCGGGTCGGTGAGGCCGACGGGCTTCATGGCGCCAAAGCGAATGGCGTCCTTGCCGGTGCGCGCAACCTCCTCGGCAGGCTGGCAGGCCTGGAACAGATCGCCGCCCTCAAAGTCCTTGAGCACCACGCGGTCGGCCGTGGTGAGCGCCTCGATAAAGGCCTCGTACTCCTCCTTGTTGAGCGGAGCGTTGAGATAGTCGCCGCTCCCCTGCTCCTCGTAGCGCGACTGCGAAAACAGCACGTCCATATCGAGCGTGGAGGCATCGACGATCGGCGCCGCGGCATCGAAGAACGCAAGGGCGTCGCCACCGACGAGCTTCATGACCTCTTCGCTCAGCGCCGGTGAACACAGCGGGCCCGCGGCAATGACCACGTGGCCCTCGGGGATCTGGGTGACCTCGCCGTGAACGACCTCGATATTGGGGCGGGCGGCAACCTCAGCCTCGACGAGCTCGGAGAATGTAACACGGTCGACCGCCAGGGCGCCACCAGCGGGAACAGCAGCGCGATGGGCGCAGTCGAGCAGGACTGAACCCATGCGCTCAAGCTCGGCCTTCAGCAAACCAGCCGCGGAATCCGGACGGGTCGACTTAAACGAATTGGAGCAGACGAGCTCTGCCAGGTGATCGGTATGGTGAGCCGGGGAGCTCACCTGGGGGCGCATCTCGCACAGCTTTACGGCAAACCCGCGGTCTGCCAGCTGGATCGCGCATTCCGAACCCGCCAGACCGCCACCGATAACCGTCACCTGATCGAACTGCATCTGCAAACACCTTTCTAATTGACACGTTTTCCATTGTGACCGAAGGGCGTCTGGGCGTGAAGGGCAAACTTGGAGGGCGCATACCTTCCATCCATCATGCGCTCGATAAGGCCCTCGAGTTCAAGCGAACCCAAGAGTTTGAGTACGCCGACAGCATCGAGTGAGACGAGCGCCGCGATGTCGTCGACCTTGAGCGGAGAGGCGATGAGCGCATGCATCACGGTCTGCTGTGTTGGATTCAGGTCGGCAATGCCGGGAGCATCGGGGCGCGAGTAGCGCAGGGTGCCGTATATGCGAGAGATAGCCATCTCGATGGACTCCTCGTCGACAATGCAGCAGGCACCGTTCGCAATGAGGTAATTCGTGCCACGCGACTCGGGCGATAGGATCGACCCCGGCACGGCAAGAAGTTCGCGCCCCAAATCCATAGCAGCCTCGGCTGTAGAAAACGTCCCGGAAGGCATACCCGCCTCGGATACAAAGAGGGCTTGCGACAGGGCCGCGATCACGCGATTGCGACGCGGAAAGGCAAACTTGCGCGGACCCATGCCCCACGGAGAGATCGACACGACCGCGCCGCCCGTATCGAGCGTGCGCGTAATAAGCCCCGCGCTCGAACGCGGGTAGACCACGTCGGCGCCCGTCCCCAGCACCACGACGTGTTTGCCGCCGGCGTTGACCGCAGCCCAACCCGAGGCCTGGTCACAACCGACCGCACCGCCCGAAACTACCGTCACTCCCGCCTCAACCGCCACCTTCGCCGCAAGCTCTGCCACGGCAAGACCATACGGCGAGGCCTTTCGCGCACCGATGATGGAGAGCGCGGGCGTCGAAAGCGCCTCGGGGTTGCCGCGCACATAGAGCGTCTGAGGTACATCAGAAAGCTCCAAAACGGTCTCGGGATACAACGCATCACCTGGATGCAGCTCAAAGGTCCCCTCGGCCATCATTGGTCCCTCCTTCCCTGGTACATCGCCGCCTCGAGCACGTGGTCCTGCGTCACCTGCTCGCTCTCGGCGACATCTGCGATCGTGCGCGCAATGCGAACAAGGCGCACGATGCCACGCCCTGTGAGATGCGTGCGCTTCGACAGGCCGAGCACACACTTCTCCGCCGCATCATCGAGCTCAAAGGTCGAAACGACGCCGTCAATGGACCGAGTCTCGTCATCCTCGGCCTCGGCATCCGCATCGTCCATGCGGGATTCGCGCCAAGCGCGAAAGGCGCGACCGCGCACAACGTAGTCACGTAACTCGGCCGACGACATGCCCTCCGCACCCTCGATAATCACTTGAGGGTCGGGACGGGTCACATCGATCATCATGTCGATACGGTCGGCCAAAGGACCGCGCAGTTTAGACCGATAGCGCTCGACCATCGCCGCCGAGCAGCGACACGGCACCTCGCGATCGCCCAAAAAGCCGCAGGGGCAGGGATTGCTCGCAGCCAGCAGCTGAAAGCGCGACGGGAAGGTAAAAGCCCCGTCGACGCGTACGATCCTCACGTAGCCGCGCTCGATGGGCTGACGCAGCGTCTGCAGCACGCCAGTGGGAAACTCGGCAAGCTCGTCCAAAAAGAGCACGCCGCCATGAGCAAGGCTGATCTCACCCGGGTGCACCGGGCGCCCGCCGCCGATAAGGCCTGCGGTCGAAATACTGTGATGGGGGCTTCGAAACGGCCGATGACCTGCCAATAAGCCATCGATGTTCTCGCCCAAGACCGAATGGATGCACAGTGCCTCCTGCTGATCCTCAACGGAAAGCTCGGGCAGGATGCCGGTCATACGGCGCGCAAGCATCGTCTTGCCCGATCCCGGAGACCCGATCATGAGCAAGCCGAGTTCTCCTGCCGCCGCAAGCGCCATGCCGCGTTTAGCGACTTCCTGCCCCAGCACGTCTGCATAGTCGAGCTCGGGCTCAAAGGTCGCCTCGACACCCTCGGAATCCAAGTAGTGCCGTGCGGCATCGCCCATGCCGTGAGCAAGCTGAGACAGATGGTCGATAAAGCCGCAATCTACGCCCGCGAGTGGCACATGCTGGTCGGACCTGCCGGCGATAAAAGACAGCCCCATGTCGCGAGCCAATAGCTGAAACGCCACCTCGCCCTTGACGGGAAGCACCGTACCGTCCAGACCAAGCTCACCTGCGATAAGGCAGCGAGCGAGGTTGTCGCGGGGAATCTGACCATCGGCCGCTAGAACCGCGATGGCGATGGGCAGATCAAAGCCGCTACCGGTCTTGCGAATATCGCCGGGCGCCAGGTTGACCGTAATGCCCGAGCGCGGGATCTCGAACCCGGCGGAGCGCATCGCGCAGCGAATACGACCGCGCGACTCCATCACCTCCATACTCGGTATGCCGAGCATCTGGATGCCCGGAACGCCGCCGGCAAGCGAGACCTCGACCGTGACGGGAATCGCCTCGACGCCGCGGATGCAGGCCGCGTGAACGGCAAACGTCTCGAACGCCATCACGACACCTGCCAATCGAACGCGTTGTACTGGTGCTCGATCTCGGCGATATGCCCGCCGCGAATGGTGACACCCACGGCATCGAAGCGAATCGCCTTGAGCGGATAATGCTCCATAAGATAGCAGCTTGCGATGCGGCGGTAGCGGCGTTGCTTTTGGGCGTCCACGGCCTCCTCGGGAAAGACCCGCGTGCTGCAATCCAGCGAAACGCGTCTGGTCTTGACCTCGGCCATCACCACGACATCGTCAAGCTCATCGAGCAGCACCAGATCGGCTTCGCCCTCGGTGCAACGATAACCCTGCTCCAGCAAGGTGTAGCCGCGCTCGTTAAAGTAGTCGATGGTGATCAGCTCGCCCAGCATGCCCAGCTCACGGGGACTGAGTCCCTTGATAAACTCGGGCGTCATCGCCCCGCAGTCGAGCTCGCCGTTTTCCCAACGCTCCTTGAGCTGCTGCGTCTTGCTCTTTTTGCTTGCGGCACTCATGGGGTCTCCTTTCCCGCACACTGCATTGCCCCGATGATGAGGGCACCTTTCATGCGGGTAAGTACAGGAAGCAAACCAAAAGCTGACCAAATGCCGTCAAAAAACGGGCCGTACGCAGCAATGGTGTTGCATACGGCCCGCTACCAGCAGGTTTATAAAACCCCAGAGGTCCCTGTCTCCACAATTGGCCTAGAAAAGGCGCTCAGTCTGCAGAAAGTTTCCGCAAAAGCTCACGCGGTGCAGCGGACAAAGTCCATGTTTGCGAATGGCCTCGATATGCTCGGGGCTTGCATAGCCCTTCGACTCGGCCAGATGGTACTCGGGGTACTCGGCGTCGTACTCGACCATCATCTCGTCACGCGTGACCTTGGCCATGATGGACGCCGCGGCGATGCAGGCGATCTTGGCATCGCCCTTCACCACATCGCGCTCGTTAGGAACGGCGCCCAAGGGGTTGCCATCCATAAGCACGCAATCGGGCTCGAGCCCTGTATCGGCCACGGCGCCTGCAACGGCGGTACGGATAGCACGGGCCATGCCCATCTCATCGATATCCTTAGGCGCGATATGGCAAAAACCGATCGCCGTCGCCACCTCGGCAATCTTCACAGAGAGCAACTCGCGGCGCGCGGGCGTGAGCTTTTTGGAATCGTTGATACCCCAGACGCGCGGCTCCATAGGAAGACAGACGGCGCACACCGTCAAAGGACCGGCCACCGATCCGCGACCCACCTCGTCGACACCAACGACCACCCCATCGCCGCCAAGCTCATGCATAAGCTCGTACATGTCATTGACGCGCTCGCGCTCGGCAAGCTCTTTGGCATGGCGTTTGAGGGCGCGTTCGCAAGCCTTGATCACCTGCTGGCGCGGATCCTCGCGATAATGCTCCACGAGGGCGGGAATCTCCTCAAACGTAGCGCTCGCCAGCTCGCCAGCAACTTGCGATGCCGAAACCGAGCTCGTCATATTGGCCATACCAGGCCCTCCTTGCATGCAAATCGGATAAAAAGAAGGGCCACCCGAAGGTGACCCTTACGTCCAAACGAGTGGACAGACGCTGCGATCTTCTTAGCGCTTCTCGGGGATGCGAGCAGCCTTGCCCACCTTGTCGCGGAGGTAGTACAGCTTGGCGCGACGGACGCGACCATGACGAACGACCTCGAGCTTGGCGATCTTGGGGCTGTGAAGCGGGAAGGTACGCTCAACACCGACACCGAAGGACATCTTGCGGACGGTGAAGGTCTCGCGGGCACCGGCGCCGGCCATGCGGATGACGTCGCCCTGGAAGACCTGGATGCGCTCGCGGTCGCCTTCCTTAATGCGGTAGTGAACCTTGACGTTGTCGGCGACGCGAACCTGAGGAATGTCCTCGCGGATCTGCTGACGCTCGATTGCGCGGATGTAATCCATGTGCAATTCCTTACTCTTCTAGAGGTGCCGTACCACCTTGGCCGGCACGTAGTTGAACAAACGTATTCGAGTATACACGCGCGGGTTTCTGCTGCAAGAACAATTTTTTACGCAGACAAAAAGACAAAACCCGCACATGATAACCGCCCGCCTCACGAATGAGACGGGCGGCATGAAGGGGGCTACGCTAGGCGTCTAAACCCAAAACGTTAGGCGGAACGCTTGGCCTCGAGCTTGGCCTGAGCGGCAGCCAGGCGTGCGAGGGGCACGCGGTAGGGCGAGCAGGACACGTAGTCCACGTCGGCCACGTTAAACAGGCCTTTGATGGACTTGGGGTCGCCGCCGTGCTCGCCGCACACGCCAAAGTGCATGTCGGGGTTGGTGGCGCGACCCTTCTCGACGGCCATACGCACCAGCTCGAGCACCGCTGTGTCGATGGTCTCGAAGGGATTGTCCTTCAAGATCTTCTTATGCATGTACAGCGGGATGAACTTAGCCTCGGCGTCATCACGCGAGAAACCGAAGGTCGTCTGGGTGAGGTCGTTGGTGCCAAAGCAGAAGAAGTCTGCGTGATGGGCGATCTCATCAGCGACCATGCAGGCGCGCGGCAGCTCGAGCATCGTGCCCACGGGAATATTGAGCTCGACGCCCTCTTCGTCGGAAACCTCGGCGATCACGCGCTCGATAACCTCGCGGGTCTGAACATGCTCGGCCGTAATGGAAACGAGCGGGACCATAATCTCGGGACGCGGATCGACGCCCTCCTTGATGAGGCGAGCGGCAGCCGTGGCGACGGAGCGGACCTGCATGAGCGGCAGATCGCTAAAGACGATGGACAGGCGCACGCCGCGTAGGCCGAGCATCGGGTTGGACTCGACCATGCCGTCGATACGACGCAGGCGGGCGCGCAGGACGGCAAGCTCTTCCTCGCTGGCGCCAGCGGCTTCCTTCTTGGTGATGGCGACCTCGAGCTCGCGAGGATTATCCAGGAACTCATGAAGCGGCGGATCGAGCAGGCGGACGACCACATCGCGACCGGACATGGTCTTGAACATCGCCAGGAAGTCCTCGGTCTGAACCTTGAGCAGGTCGGCCAGGGCCTGCTGCTTCACGGCCTCATCGTCAGACAGGATAAAGCTCTGGATGATGTTCTTGCGGTCGCCCAGGAACATGTGCTCGGTGCGGCACAGGCCGATGGCCTCGGCGCCAAACTCGAGCGCGAGCGCGGCATCCTCGGGGTTGTCGGCATTAACGCGCACATGGTTAGCATGGCCACCGGTCTCGTCCAGGCGAATCTCGTCGGCCCAGGATAGGATGGTGTCCAGATCGCCGGTGAGCTCGGCGGAGACCAGGTCAACGGCGCCGTCGACGACGATACCCTGGGTGCCGTCGATGGAGATAACGTCGCCCTCGTGCAGCACGCGGTCGCTGCCCTCGATGCGCACGACCTTCTCGGCGGCGTCGATATGGAAGCGCTCAACGCCACAGACGCAGGGCGTACCCATGCCGCGGGCGATAACGGCGGCATGGCTCGTCTTGCCACCGTGGCTGGTCAGGATGCCCTCGGCGGCTACCATGCCCTTCAGGTCATCGGGGTTGGTCTCCCAGCGAACCAGAATGACCTTGTGGCCCTCGTTGGCGCGCGCGACGGCGTCGTCGCTCGAGAACACGACCTCGCCCACGGCGGCACCGGGGCTGGCGTTCAGACCGCTGGCCAGCGTCTCGTACTTCTTGGAGGCGTCAAACTGCGGGTGCAGGAGTTGGTCGAGCTGCGCGGGATCGATGCGGCTCACGGCCTCCTCGCGGGTGATCAGGCCCTCCTCGACCATTTCGATAGCGATGCGCAGGGCGGCGGTGGCGGTGCGCTTGCCCACGCGGGTCTGGAGCATCCAGAGCTTGCCCTGCTCGATGGTGAACTCGATATCGCACATATCGCGATAATGATCCTCGAGCGTCAGGAACACGCGCTCGAGCTCCTCACCTGCGGACTCGAGGCCCGGGGTGGTCTTGAGGTCGGCAATGGGCTCGGTGTTGCGGATGCCGGCGACGACGTCCTCGCCCTGGGCGTTAACCAGAAAATCGCCGTAGAACTCCTTAGTGCCATCGGCCGGGTTGCGCGTAAAGGCGACGCCAGTCGCAGAGGTCTCGCCCTTGTTGCCAAAGGCCATGGCCTGCACGTTGACGGCGGTGCCGAGGTCGTCGGAAATGCCATGCTGCTTGCGGTAGATGCAGGCACGCTCGTTCATCCAGCTGCCAAAGACGGCCTGGATGGCAAGGCGTAGCTGAAGCTCCGGGTCGTGCGGGAAGACAGGCTTGCCGTCAGCAACCTCGAGCTCGGGATACAGGGAAGCATCGACGTTCTCAGAGAAAATCCCCTTGAAGGTCTCGACGAGCTCCTGCAGATCCTCGGCCGAAAGCTCGGAATCGACGCGAACACCAGCGACCAGGCGCGCCCGGGTCAGCGCGTTCTCGAACAGGTCAGCGTCGACGCCCATAACGACGTTGGAGAACATCTGAATAAAGCGGCGGTAGCTATCCCAGGCAAAACGCGGATTTTGCGTCTGAGCGATGAGCCCCTGAACGGAGTCGTCGTTGAGGCCTAAGTTGAGGACCGTGTCCATCATGCCGGGCATGGAAAACGGAGCGCCCGAGCGAACCGACACGAGCAGCGGATCGGAGGCGTCACCGAGCTTTTTGCCGCAGCGGGACTCGAGGTCTTCCTCGGCGGCAACGATCTCATCGAGCGCGCCTTCGGGCCAGACGTTGCCGGCACCGGAGTACTCGACACAGGTCTGGCAGGTAATGGTAAAACCACCGGGAACCGGCAGGCCGATGCGGCTCATCTCGGCAAGGTTTGCGCCCTTGCCGCCAAGCACGAAGTTCATGGACTTGTCGCCCTCGGTGACACAGGTGCCCTGGGCGTCGGTTCCAAAACGGTAAACCCTCTTGCAATCGCTCACGATACTTCCCCTTCCATGCGCTTACGCACACGACCGTGGTAACGAATCGACCCACCGGATGCGGGCCGTGAGGGAACTATACGGCGCGTTTTGGGCAGGCTTGAGCAGAGGGTGCGCGGTTTGGTAAACGTGCTAAAACTAGCGGTAAACGGTAGATAAAGGTGGTTACCTTATGAAGATACCACTGCAAGAGAAATGCAGGTCAGATGCAAGTTTCTTGCTAAATCGCTTTATCATTATCGTGCATTATTTTGAGGTAGTCTATTTAGGACGGGGCTTTTTAACTACTCCAATGAGCTAACTTTGCTGCACTCGACTGGCGGCGCGGCGGGCGCGGGCTTCTTGGATTTCCTCCAAGTGGCTAATGATCTCGGCAGCGCTTTCCTCGATGGCCTTTCCGTCGGTACGCACCACAAAGCAGCCTAGGCGCTTCATGAGGGCACGAGCTTCCTCGAGCTCGCTGCGCACGCTCTCGGGCTCGGCATAGGAGCCGGCAACGGCACGGGCGTAGTCATCGCCCAAGCGGCTATCGCGAATCTCGGAAATAACGTCGACGGTCGAAATCAGGCCAAACAAACGCATCGGGTCGACCTCGTAAATTGACTTGGGCGGCTCCATGCCATGGGCCAACGGAACATTGGCAACCTTGTAACCTTGAAAGGCCAAAAACATCGACAGCGGCGTCTTGGACGTGCGCGATACGCCCAGCAGCACGATATCGGCACCCGACAGATCGTCGCAGCCGCGCCCGTCATCGTGCTCAACGAAATACTCCATGGCCTCGATACGATGGAAATAGCGGTCATCGGTCCTGTGAATCACGCCCGCGACGCCCTTGGGCGGTACACCGATGAGCGACGACAGCACGGCGAGCGTCGGGCCGATCAGGTCGACCGAGCGAATATGCAGCATGCCCAGGTAATCGAGCACACGAGCACGTAGCGCCGGGTCGACGATGGTATGGAACACGGCGATATCGCGATGGTCGGCATCGACGCGCGGCCCCACAAATGACTTGACCTGCTCCACAGAAGTCACCTTAGGCAGGCGCAAAACACAAAAAGCCCCTTCATCAAATTGCCCGGACGCCGCAAGCACCACCTCACAAGCGGTATCACCGAGCGAGTCGGAGATAACGATAACGGTGGGACGAGCGGTGACCGGGCAATCCATGCGGGGCTCCTTTTGCGCTTACGCGCAGGCTGGCTTACTTTTTGCGGGCAAGCTCACCGATGTTGGCAATGCCGGAGAAAACGGCCTCGAAGCGGTTGAGCAGCTTAAGGCGATTATCGCGGAGCTGCTCGTCCTTGTCCATGACCATAACCTCATCGAAGAAGCGGTCGATGGGGGCGCGCAGGGCGGCAAGGGCCGCAAATGCGGCCGGGTAATCCTCGGCAGCAAGGGCGGCGTCGACAGCGGTCTGAGCAGCCTCGGAGGCATCGGCAAGCGCGAGCTCGACCTCGCCCATCAGGGCGCGGTCGTACTCCGCGCCCAGCTCGGGCTTGGAGATATGCGCGGCACGGGCATAGGCCGTCGCCAGGTTGTCAAAGGTCTCGGCGTCGTTCTTGCGAGCCTCGTCGAGGGCGGCGCAGCGGGCGAAGAAGACGGACGGGGCGATGATGTGCACCGCGGAGACGGCAGCAACGGTATCGGCCGGGATCTTCTCGTCGCGGGCCATGCTCACCAGGCGGCCATGGAAGAAGTCGCGAACCTGCTGGGCGACTTCGGCGGCGTCAAACTCAATGCCCTGCTCACTATAGAGCTCGAGCGCAAAGTCGATAAGCGACGTGGGGTCGATCGGCAGGCGGTCGCGCAGGATGTTGATGATGCCGATAGCGGCACGACGCAGCGCATAGGGGTCGGAGGAGCCGGTCGGGGGCTCGCCGATGGCAAAGATACCGGCAATGGTATCGAGCTTGTCGGCACAGGCCACGATGCAGCCAGCGGTGCCCTCGGGCAGCTCGTCACCGGCAAAGCGGGGACGATAGTGATCGCGAATGGCGTGGGCGACCTCGTCGTTCTCCCCCATCGCGGTCGCGTAATAACCGCCCATCACGCCCTGCTGGCTCGTGAACTCGACGACGGCGTTGGACACCAGGTCGGCCTTGCACAGGTGCGCGGCACGGCCGGCGTCAGCTGCCAGATGAGCACCCAGGTGTGCCTCACGGGCAATAGCGAGCGCGAGCTGCTCGATGCGCTCGGACTTGGCGAGCACGCTACCGAGCTTCTCCTGGAAGGCAACCTTGGCCAGGCGCTCACGGAACTCGTCGAGGGAGATCTTCAGGTCCTCCTCGTAGAAGAACTTTGCGTCGTCCAGACGGGCGCGCACGACGCGCTCGTTACCGTCGATCACGCGCTCGGCATTCTCGGGCTTGCTGTTGGAAACGACCACGAACTCACGCGTGAGCTTGCCCTCGCCGTCATAGATCGGGAAGTAGCGCTGGTTGGTGAGCATGGACTCGCAGATGATCTCGTGCGGGACCTTGAGGAACTCCTCATCGAAGGTACCGACGAGCACCGTCGGCCACTCGCAGAGGTTAATGACCTCCTCAAAGACCTTCTTGGGCGTATCGACATGGCAGCCGGGACGGGCAGCCTCGACCTCGGCGATACCGGCAAGGATGACCTCACGACGACGCTCGGCAGAAAGCACACCGGCGTCCTCGAGCACCTGCTCGTAGACGGCGGGGCTGGCGACCACATGGTCACCGGGGCCAAGCACGCGATGACCACGCGTGGTGTTGCCACTCGTCACGTCGGCAAACGACACGGGCACAACGTCCTCGCCCAAAAGGCAGCAGATCCAGCGGACCGGACGAACAAAGGTCGCATGCTCGTGACCCCAGCGCTGGCTGCGGTAGTTGGGCCACTGCAGGCCGGCGATGGTCTTCTCGCACAGAGCGGTCAGAATCGGCGTAGCCGGTGCGGAAGGAATGTTCTTCTCGGCGAACACATACTCGCGACCGTCAGTGTCCTCGCGACGGACCAGGTCCTCGGCAGCCACACCGCACTTGCGGGCAAAGCCCTGGGCGGCCTTGGTGGCGTTACCGTCAGCGTCGAAGGCAATGTTGGCCGCGGGGCCACGCTTGACCTCGTGAACCTCATCGGTCGCGGTGGCGACGTTGGCAACGAGTGCAGCCAGACGACGCGGGCTCGAGATCACGCGGACCTCGCCGTGGGCCAGACCGGCCTCATCGAGACCCTTGGCGATCATGGTGCCAAGCTGCTTGACGGCATTGTTCAGCGGCGCGGAGGGCATTTCCTCCGTACCGATCTCAAACAGGAAATCCTTAGCGTCTGCCATGGCTTACGCCACCTCGCCTTCCTGATCGGCATTCTCGTTGACTCCGGCGACCTCGGCCATATAGGCCTCGCAGCACGCCTTGGCGACGGCGCGGACGCGCAGGATGTAGTTGGCACGCTCGACTGCGGACAGGGCGCCGCGGGCATCGAGCAGATTGAAAGCGTGGCTGCACTTCATGACACAGTCGTACGCCGGCAGCGGCAGCTTGCGCTCCAGGCAGGAGTGGCACTCGGCCTCGTAGTCGTCAAACTTCTGACGCATCATCTCGACGTTGGCGACCTCAAAGTTATAGGCACTGAACTCGCGCTCGTTCTCGAGGAACACGTCGCCATAGGTCATGGGCGTTCCGTCGGGCAGATAGCTCCACACCAGGTCGTAAACGGAGTTGACGCCCTGGGCATACATGGCGATACGCTCCAGGCCGTAGGTGATCTCGACGGGCACGGGGTCGACCTCGATGCCGCCCACCTGCTGGAAGTACGTAAACTGCGTGACCTCCATGCCGTTGAGCCAGACCTCCCAGCCAAGGCCCCAGGCGCCAAGGGTCGGGCTCTCCCAGTCGTCCTCGACAAAGCGGACGTCATGGTCGTTGGGGTCCAGGCCGATAGCGGCAAGAGACCCCAGGTAAAGCTCCTGGGCGTTTACCGGCGAGGGCTTGATGAGCACCTGGAACTGATAGTAGTGCTGCATGCGGTTGGGGTTCTCGCCGTAGCGGCCGTCGGCGGGACGGCGGCAGGGCTGCGCATAGCAGGTGCGCCACTCGGCGGGACCGAGCGAGCGCAGCGTGGTCGCGGTATGGAAGGTACCGGCACCGACCTCGGAGTCATAGGGCTGCATAATGACGCAGCCCTGCTCGCCCCAGTACTGCTGGAGGCGCAGGATGATGTCTTGGAAGGAAAGCGATGAAGCGTTCATGCCTCTAATATCCCCTCGTCGAAACGATTACACGGTTAGGTACTGTACTATAGCGGTTTTTAGTCGATAGCGCCGATGCGGTTGAGCGGCCAGTAGCGAACGAGTGCCACGGCCATTAAATCGGAGCGGTCGACCGGCCCAAAATAGCGGGAGTCGGCTGAGTTCTCTCGGTTGTCGCCCATCACCCACACACACCCGTCGGGGACGGTGTAGGGATAGCTCACCTGAGCGCCGGGCGCTTGAACCGAAAGCGGCCAGCTCATGCCCGCCGTATAGTCCTCGTCGAGCGCCTGGCCGTCAACAACCACCTTGCCGTCCTGCAGGTCGACCGTCTGCCCGGCCGTGGCAATAACGCGCTTGACAAGAACATCATGCTCGGAGGTGCCATCGGGGTTGTGAAACACCACGATATCGCCCTGCTTGACGGGCTGACCGAGCTCGAGGCTCACCTTTTGCGCCAGGATCTGGTCGCCAATCTCGATTGTGTCCTCCATAGAGCCGGTGGGCACCACAAAGGGCTCGACCACAAACGAGCGAATCAAGAAGGTGGCGACCAGTGCGATCGCGATGACCGCGATCCACTCAAAAGCGCCCCTCAACGCGGAATGCTGCGATGGAACCATTCTCACTCCTCGCTCTGCGAATACGAAGCGTCCAAAATCTCCTGCGCGTACGCACGCTCCTCGGGCGTAAGGCGCGCCGTCTCGATCAGGTCGGGACGCCAGCGGCAGGTGCGCTCGATGGCATTCTTACGGCGCCAGGCATCGACCTTGGCGTGATCGCCGCTCACAAGCACCGGCGGCACGCCCTCGCCGTTGAACTCGGCGGGGCGGGTGTACTGCGCGTACTCGAGCAGTCCTCCGTCCTCGGCGGTCGAGAACGACTCGTCCACATTGCTCATCTCGTCGCCCAGGGCGCCGGGAATCAGGCGTACGACGGCATCGGCAACGACCATGGCAGGCAGCTCGCCGCCCGTAAGCACGTAGTCGCCGATCGACAGACGCTCATCGGCATACGCATACGCACGCTCGTCGACGCCCTCGTAGCGACTGCACACAAACAGCAGGCGCTCACTTTTGAGCAGGCGCTCGGCCACATGCTGCGTAAAAGGCTCGCCACAGGGGGTAAAGAACACAACCGTGGGCTTGGGACCCTCGGAGCTAATAGCCTCGATGGCCTCTGCGATAGGCTCGACCTTCATGAGCATGCCCTGCCCGCCGCCGTACGGCTCGTCATCGACGGTACGATGGCGGTCGTGCGTCCAGTCGCGCAGGTTATACGCCTTAAAATCAAAAAGGCCGGCCTTGCGGGCGCGGCCCAAGATCGATGTGGACATGACGGGCTCAAACATCTCGGGAAAGACCGAAAGGGTCTCGATCAGCATGTTTTCCTCCCTACTTGTCCATATCGATCAGGCCGTCCATAACGTGGACGGAAATTGTTCCTGTGTCGGGAAGATCGAGCACGACCTGCTCGATCACGGGAATCAGTACCTCGCCGTACCGATCACCCTCGACAACCCAAACATCGTTAGCGGGCGTCGACATAATCTCGACGATCGTACCGAGCGAACCGAAGCGCTCGTCGACCACCTCGCGACCCATCAGGTCGGTATAGGCAGCGTCGAGCGAATCGAGCTCAAAGTCGTCACGATTTGCCAGCACGTAGCATCCCGTGATGCCCTCGGCGGCCGTCAAGTCGTCAATGCCCTCAAACGAGACCAGATCGCCATCGCCCGTATCGGTGACGGACACGACCGTGCAAAAGCGGTCGCGCTTGAGCGCCGGCGGCGTCAGAGCGACACGCATGCCCGGCTCTAATACAGAAGGAAGCCCCCGCAGCGGCTGCGCGAGGACCTCCCCCTTCCTTCCGTGCGGCTTGACCACACGGGCGATGTTTTTGTACTGGGACCTCAAGGTCCTAGCCCAGAACCTCTACCTCGACAGCAGTGTCGAGGCGAGCGGCCAGTGCACGGGCGAGCGTGCGAATGGCCTTGATGATACGGCCACGACGGCCGATGACCTTAGCGACGTCATCCTCGGCGACCGAAACCTCAATCGTGGAGGCGTCGTCACCATCGATGACCTCAAGGCTCACGGAATCCGGGTCGTCGACGATCTGAACAACGAGATATTCGACGAGATCGGCGATGCGATCTGAGAGCATTGCCTCACCCTCGAGCTGTGCAGCGTCAACCTCAGGCACGATTTACTCCTCGGCGCCCTCAGCGGCCTCAGCGGCAGCCTTAGCGGCCTCAGCCTCTTTGGCGAGCTGCTTCTTGGACTTCTTGACGACGGTCTCGGTCTTCTCGCCCTCGTTGGCGGCCTTGACCAGAGCGGCGACGGCGTCGGTGAGCTGAGCGCCCTTGGACTGCCAGTCGGCGATCTTCTCGAGGTCGAGGTTGATGGTCTTGGGGGCGGTCATCGGGTTGTAGCGGCCAACCTCCTCGATGATACGACCGTCACGCGGGGCGCGGGAATCGGCGACGACGACACGGTAGTACGGACGCTTCTTAGCGCCGTGACGAGCAAGGCGAATCTTGACTGCCAAAGGAAACTCCTCCAACCAAGCAGCTTTAGGCTGCAACTACAAACAAACAGTTGAACATAATACGCCATCGACGCGGGCAGGTGAAGTCCGTGAGACCAACTTCTTCGGTGTAGTCGAGGGCAAATCCATATCTTAGACAAGAATTCGGGATTTGCAAGCACATACACGCACCCCACATGAGCTGCGCGGTATACTCATGACATGGAAAGACGCGAACATACATACGGTTATGAGGATGCCACGGGCGTCACGCCGCCTCCCTGGACGGGTCCGGCGGTGGGCCTCATGGACCTCGATGCGTTTTTTGCGAGCGTGGAGATGCTAGATCATCCCGAATGGCGAGGAAAGCCGCTCATCGTGGGCGGAGACGCCGATTCGCGTGGCGTCGTGTCCACGTGTTCGTATGAGGCACGTCGCTTTGGCGTGCACTCTGCCATGGCCTCGGCCGAGGCGCGGCGCTTATGCCCGCAAGCCATTTGGACGCATGGGCACTTTGATCGCTACCGCGAGGTGAGCGCGCAGGTCATGGCGATTCTCGCCGACGAGACCCCGCGCGTTGAGCGCGTATCCATCGACGAAGCCTTTATCGATATCACACCGGGCCGCTTTGCGCCCGAAGACCCGATGCTGGTTGCGCGGCGTATAAGCGGCCGCGTGGCAGCGCTGGGAGTGACGTGCTCCATTGGCGTGGGCTGCAACAAGACGGTCGCAAAGATCGCAAGCGAGCGGGATAAGCCGTTTGGGCTGACCATCGTGCGCCCCGGAACCGAGCAGCGCTTTTTGGCCGCACTGCCGGTATCTGCCATGAGCGGCATCGGGCGCTCGGCCGAGGAGCGACTGCGCCGCATGCGCATCTACACCCTCGGCGAGCTATCACGTGCACCGGAATCCACCTTGGCCTCTATTTTTGGCGTCAACGGCGAACGCATGCGCCAGCGTGCGCTGGGACTCGAAATCTCCGAAGTCACGAGCCTCGATGAAGAGCGAGAGGTCAAGTCGGTCAGCAATGAACGCACCTTTGCTAAAGATCTGACTGAGCGTGGGGATATTGAGGCGGCAATTGCGCTGTTGGGAGAGTCAGTGGGACGCCGCCTGCGCCGTCAGGGGCTGACGGGCGCCACGGTAACGCTCAAGCTTAAGTATTCGTATGGCAGCGGGCGTACGGCACAGCGCCGGCTGCCTCATCCGACCGACGATGAGAACATCTTCGTGGCGGTTGCACTCGAACTGCTCGACAACATCTGGCAGGAAGGAATGCACGTGCGCTTAGCAGGCATCGGCATGAGCGACTTTGACCATCAGGGCGGCATCCAGACTGACCTGTTCTGCGAAGTCGATGACCGCGGGGCCCAATCCAGCGACCGGCGCGACCTCTCCGTCGCCATCGACGCCGTCCGAGACAAATTCGGCGACACCGCCCTTTCCTTCGGCCGCCAATCCCGCTTCAACGATTAACCGCCTTTGGGCAAAAAGAAAGCCGGGCAGGTGCGGAAACCGCAACTGCCCGGCGATATGCGTGAGGGTAGCTAAACCCCGTCTCAAATGAGCTACTAGAGGAGGTTGAGGGGGAGCTGGGGGGCGTCTCCCCAGAGTTTCTCGAGGCGGTAGAAGTCGCGGGCTTCGGGAGTGAAGACGTGGACGACAACCGAACCGTAGTCCATGAGCATCCAAGTCTTCTGCTCGCGGCCCTCGATGGAGAACGGATGCTCGCCGCAAGCCTCGGCGACCTTCTCCTCGATCTCGTCGACAATTGAATCGACCTGGCGGTTGTTGGCACCGGTGGCAAGCACAAAGTAGTCGCACACATCGGAAAGCTCGGTCAGGTCGAGCACCTGAACGTCCTCGCCCTTCTTGTCGTAGGCGGCCTGCGCGGCGGCGCGGGCGACATCCTCGGCGGCGACACCGCTCGCGGACAGCGAGGCGGCAGTGCGGTCGGACGTGGCGGCGAAGCTCTTGTGCTCCACGCCTTCAAGAATCTGCTCGTCGGTCATGGTCTCGTCGGCCATGGAATACCTCTTTCTAGACAGCCCGAGCTAGCGCAGCTGGGCGTAATGGTTGTAAATCGTAATAGCCGTGGGATAAAGATAGCGCCCGGACTGGATCACATAGACCAGACCCTGCGCAAAACAGGAGAAGAACAACTCATCGAGCGTCGACTCCCCCACCATCTTGCGCAGCGCATGGGCATAATCGCCGTGGCGGTTGGGTTCGATGGCATCAGCCACAAAGACCACCATATCGAGCGGCGTCATGTCGCAAGCGCCCACGGTGTGACGGTCGACAGCCTGAAAGACCGCCGGCGACAGCTCGGGAAAAAGCTGCGGAAGTTCATAGGCGGCAACAGGGCCATGCAAAAGCGGCGTCGCGGCGGAAGGAGAGCCAGCAATCTTAATGCCGTAATGCAGAGCGCGCGTGACCAGCTCGTCGTCGGAGAGCACTTTGTCCCAGTCATGGATCAGTCCGGCGGCAGCGGCATCAAAGCGGTCAACGCCGTAGACCTCGGCCAGATGAAGTGCGGTCTCGGCAACACCCAGCGAATGCACATAGCGCTTGCGCTTATCCTTCATGCGAACATCGAGCAGCTCTTGAATGCGCTTGAGCAGCGCGCGCTCATCGCCCTCAAACTGATCCTCTACCGACAACGTAGACCCCCATCACTCAAAATCTTCTTGGCCCAAATCGGCATATAGCCTGCGTTTGCGAATGTAGCCGAGCACGGACTCGCTCGTAAGATAGCGCACGCTCATGCCGCGGGCAACTCGCTTACGAATGTTCGTCGAGCTGATCGCCAGCGCCGGAATCTGAATATAGCGCACGTCGAACGGCAGTCCCGACTCTTTGATTCGGGCACGCGCCGTATCGATATCAAAGCCCGGTCGCGTCGCAGCAATAAAGGTGGCAAGCTCAGCGATTCGTTCGGCATCATGCCAGGTCACGATATCGATAATCGCGTCGGCGCCCGTAATAAAGTAGAGCTTTACCTGCGGCGGATAAAAGTCGCGAAGGGCATGAAGCGTATCGGCCGTGTAGGTTACGCCCGGACGGTCGATCTCGAACCGACTCGCCAAAAAGGCCGGGTTCGCGGCGGTGGCGAGGACCGTCATAGCATAACGGTCCTCGGCAGGCGTCACCGGCTTGTCAAGCTTAAAAGCAGGAGAGCCCGCCGGCATAAAGAGCACAGCGTCCAAGTCGAGCGACTCACGCGCCTGCTCGGCGGTCACCAGGTGCCCGTAATGGATGGGATCAAAGGTGCCACCCATAATGCCAAGCCTAAACTCCTGCCCGTCCTCTAGAGGAAGCTCGGGCAGACCGATTCCACCGCGCAGCGACATGGCTTACTCGCCCTCCGAGGTCTCGGTATCGCCCGCGGCATCCGCCGCATCGACAACCTCGACGCCCTCATCCGCAGCATCGGCCACGTCAATGGCTTCAACGGCAACGTCCTCGCCAGCATCCTCGAGCTCCTCGTACTCCGAGAAGTCCTCGGCGCCCTCAAAGTCAAAGGCGCGCTGGCAAATGCGGACCTCGTCGCCCGCACGGCAACCGGCCTTCTCGAGCGCGTCGTCAACACCCATACGCGCAAACTTATGCTGCAGGTAAATGACGGCTTCCTCGTTTTCCCAGTCGGTCTGGATGACCATGCGCTCGATGGCACGACCGACCACGCGGAAGGCACCGGGCTCTTCTTGGACAATGCGGAACCGCTTCTCGCGCTGCAGACGGCGGCGCTCCCACTCCTCGTCGCGCAGATCGACCGGCTCATCAGAGACCGACAGCTCGGCGCGAAGCTTAGCCACCTGCTCGCCCACGGCAAGCATCAGCGTGTTGAGACCGGCGCCCGTCACGGCGGACACGGCAAAGAACATATGGCCATCGTCAAGCGCGGCGCGTTTGAGGTCGGCAATCTTGTCAGCCGTGCCCGGCGCATCGCACTTGTTGGCGACAACGATCTGCGGACGCTCCGAAAGCTCGGCGCCATACTGCTCGAGCTCGCGGTTGATGATGCGATAGTCCTCAACCGGATCGCGATCCTCAAAACCGCCCGTCATGTCGACGACATGCATGATCAGGGCCGTACGCTCAATGTGGCGCAGGAACTGGTGACCCAGGCCCTTGCCCTCGCTCGCGCCCTCGATGAGACCGGGGACGTCGGCAACGACGTAAGAATATTCGCCGGCACGCACCATGCCGAGGTTCGGCACGAGCGTAGTAAACGGGTAGTCGGCAATCTTGGGACGGGCGGCACTCATGCGCGCAATGAGCGATGACTTACCCACCGAGGGAAAGCCCACGAGCGCGGCATCGGCCATGAGTTTCATCTCGAGCTCAATCCAGTGCTCCTCGGCCGGCTCGCCCAGCTGAGCGAACGCGGGCGCGCGGCGCACCGAAGTCACAAAGTGGGTATTGCCCAGACCGCCGGCGCCACCGGGCGCCACGACAACGCGCTCGCCGTCGTGCACAAGATCGGCAATCTCGAACATCGGGGTCTGCGTCTCGGGGTCGAGCTCACGCACCACGGTACCCATGGGGACCTTGAGAATCAGGTCCTCGCCGCTCTTACCGTTACGACGGGCACCCTGCCCGTGTGTGCCGCGCTCGGCGCGGAAGTGATGCTTAAAGCGGTAATCGATCAGCGAAGACAGCTGAGCATCGGCCTGGATGACGACATTGCCGCCACGACCGCCGTCGCCGCCATCGGGGCCGCCCTTGGGGACAAATGCCTCGCGCCTAAACGACATGCATCCGGCTCCGCCGTCGCCGCCGCACACGTTAATGCGGCTGATATCGGTGAACTGTGACAACAGAATCGCCTCCTACAAAAAAGAGGGAGACCCTTGAATCCTAAAACTCAAGTGCCTCCCACATATGTGCTCTATGAAGGGTGAATTACGCGTTCGCGAGCGGGCGTACGCTGACCCTGTGCTTGATACCCTTGTGGAACTCAACGGTACCGTCGACCAGCGCGAACAGCGTGTCGTCCTTACCACGGCCAACGTTCTCACCCGGGTGGATGTGCGTGCCGTGCTGGCGGACGAGAATCGTGCCCGTGGTTACCGTCTGGCCGGCATAGCGCTTCGTGCCAAGGCGCTGACCGCGGGAGTCACGGCCATTACGGGAGGAACCGAGTCCTTTTTTGTGTGCCATTGTGTATACCTACTCTTTCGTTACGAGTGTAATCTACTCGGCGACGGGAGCCTCGGCAACAGCCTCAGCCTCTGCCTTGACAGCCTTCTTGGCGCGGGAGGTAGCCTGAACCTTCACGATCTTCAGCTTGGTGAGCTGCTGACGGTGACCCTTCAGACGACGATAGCGCTTGCGCTTGTGGAACTTGAAGACCAGCTGCTTCTCGCCCTTGAACTGCTCAACGATCTGAGCGGTAACCTTGGCCTTGGCCAGCTTGTCGGGATCGGTGACGATCTTCTTACCATCGTTGAGGAAGATAACCGGCAGGGTGACCTTGTCGCCCTCATTGCCCTCGATCTTCTCGACGGTGATGACATCGTCGGTGGCGACCTTGTACTGCTTGCCGCCCGTGTTAACGATTGCGTACATGTTTACTTGCCCTTCATGCATCAGTTAGTGCAACAGCCGAATATAGTAGCAGGCGAAAATACCCCCGTCAACGAGTATGTGGAGCAAATCCACAAGTTCGCACAGGTATGGGGCTGACGAGTCGGCCCTCGTCGTCCTCGCATGCTTGATTCTGACGCTCGACATCGTAGGAGCAGATGGTCACGAGGTCTTGCATACCGGTGGAAACAATAGGTGCATCCACGCCCGGGGTCAAGCCCTGCAACAAAACATCAGCAGCGGAAAGCAAAATTTCCGGACGCATGGAGCCCTCGTTGTCGGCATGGGTGTCGAGCATGAGCACCAAATGGTCCGGACGCTCCCCTGCCGTGAGCTCATAGCCAACGAGCGTGTGATCCAAATCCAAGCGCTTGCTCTTTTGGCCGCGCGCGTAGTCGATGCCATGGTCCGCGCGCAACGCGTCGATCGCACGACGCACCTCGTCGGCGCTTACGGGCGCCTCGGGATCCAAGTGCAGGTCGATGCGATACGACAGGCGCGTGAGCTGCGCCGTCAACGCCGGCGTGCGCACGTCGATGTACGCCGCCTCGATAGGCGCCAGATCGGCCGGAGACGCCACAGACAGGCGCTCAAACGCCTCGTCGAGCGCCACGAACTCGGTCATAAACAGGTCATACCACTCGCAGGTCGACGACGTACCCACCGGTAGCGCCGAAGAGAAGCCCACGCGCATGTGCGGGGAGAAGCCCTGCGTGACGGCATAGGGAAGTCCCGCACGGCGCACGATGCGCTCAATGGTATGGATCACTTCGAGATGGCCCAGGTACTTAAGGCGATCGCGCTTGCCATAGCGAACACGAAGCCTAAAGAGCGAGGGGTTGTCGGTCAGGCGCTCACTCATGCGCGATCACCCATCAATACATTCTTGGCGTGGAGCGTGGGGCAGATCCCGCAGCCGGTGCACGACGTGCGGGTGCAGTCGGGAGTCGTGACGCCCTCGAGCGAGCGACGGTACTCGCGCTCGAGGAAGCCGCGCGTGCAGCCGGGGCTCACGTGCTCCCACGGCAGGCGCCAGTCCAACTCGTAGGGCAGGTGCACGAGCTCATTAAGGTCGATGCCGTTTTTGGCAGCAGCCTCCTTCCAGTTATCGAGCGAGAAATGCTCTACCCAGGCGTCAAAGCGAGAGCCCGAGCGCCAAGCGTCGATGATGACGGGCGTCATGTCACGACCGGCGCGGGACAGCGCGGCCTCGATGAGCGAGGTCTCGGCATCGTGGTAATGCACGCGGACGGCACGGTTGCGAACGCTCGTGATGAGCAGCTTCTGGCGACGCTTGACGTCGTCGTAGTCGAGCTGCGGGCACCACTGGAACGGCGTGGCGGCCTTGGGGATAAAGACCGAAACCGAGATGGACACCGAGATCGAGCCGCGACGAGCCTTGGGCACCACGGAACGACCGAGCTCCAGCACGTGATCGGCCAGATTGGCGATGGCCACGATGTCCTCGTCGCGCTCGCCGGGAAGGCCCATCATAAAGTAGAGCTTCATGCGGTTCCAGCCGGCCTCGAAGGCCGCCTTGGCCGCACGGTCCAGGTCCTCCTCGGTCACGTTCTTGTTAATGATGTCGCGCATGCGCTGGCTGCCGGCCTCGGGCGCGAACGTCAGGCCGCCCTTCTTTTCGCCAGCAACCGATTCGGCCATATCCACGCCAAACGAATCCAGGCGCTGCGACGGAATAGACACGCGAATACCCGTATCCTCCAGGCGACGGTTGAGCCTGCCGAGCACGTCGCGAATGCAGGAGTGGTCGGTCGTGGAGAGCGAGGTCAGCGACACCTCGTCATAGCCGGTCTTTTCCAGACCCTGAATCACCGACGAGACGATCTGGTCGGCCGAGCGCTCGCGCACCGGGCGATACGTCATGCCGGCCTGACAAAAACGACAGCCGCGGGCGCAGCCGCGCAGGATCTCGATAGACAGGCGGTCGTGAACCAGCTGCGCGTAGGGCACGCACGACTGCGACAGCGGATTCGTGGCGCCGAAATCCTCGACGACGCGCTTGTAGACCACGGTCGGCGCATCCTTGCCCTCACGCGGCACGGTGTAGCCATGCGGCGAGCAGGGCTCGTCGTGACGAACCTCATAGAGCGACGGCACGTAGTTGCCGGCAATGGATGCAAGCTGCTCGACAATCTGCGCGCGCGGGACCCCTTCGTCACGCAGGCGGCGATGCAGTTGGCAGGTCTCGAGCAACGATTCCTCGCCCTCACCGATGAGGATGGCATCGAAGAAGGCCGCGTACGGCTCGGGGTTGTACACCGAGGGGCCGCCGGCGATGATGATGGGGTCGTCTTCACCTCGGTCGGCCGCTAACAGCGAAATGCCTGCGAGGTCGAGTGCCTCGAGGAAGTTCGTCACCGCCATCTCGTGCGGCACATGCAGGCCGACGATATCAAACGAAGCGACCGGCGCTGCACCCTCGAGCGAGAGCAGCGGAATGCCTGCCTCGCGCATGGCGTCACCCATATCGGGCCACGGCACATAGCCACGCTCGCAGGAGATGCCCTCGGCCTGGTTAAGGATGTTGTAGAGGATGGCGATACCCTGGTTGGGCAGACCGACCTCGTACACATCCGGATAGATCAGGCAGCAACGGTAGTCGGCATCGGCCTTGGAAAGCGTGCCCCACTCGTGATCGATATAGCGACTCGGCTTCTCGACCTTGGCGAGCAACGGCTCAATTAAATGAAAACAGTCTTGGTATGCAACGCGCAACGGAAAACCCCTAAGCAGCGAGATCTGATGCGTCCTGATAGGACGCCATAGGACGGGTAGCGCCCGCGACCGTGGTCACCAGATCGCGAACGCGGGAGAACGTGGCAGTGACCACCTCGTTGGCACGGCTGTAGTCGACATCGCGCTCGTAGAGCGAAACGAGCGCACGGCCCATGCCATAGGTGCCCGCGGCGGCAGTGAGCGCCTTGACGGCAAACCCAATATGCGGCGTCTGCTTGACAAGTGCGCGGGTGACCGCTCGGATCACAAGACCGCCGGCAAGCACGCCCGCGACCTCGTAGCCGCGCTCAGGCTTAATGCCGCGTCCAAAGACGGCAGCGAGCTCAAAGAGCATGCCCACCTGCGCCAGCGCCATAACGGGATAATCGGCGCCCGGCAAAAACACCAGCGCACCGGTCGCCATATTGGTGAGCGCGCACGAGGTGATGATACGATTGGCCGCCGCGATGCGCATGAAGGCAAAGTTCGCCGCAAAAGCCGTTTCCTTGTCGGTGCGATCGAGAATCCAGCGGGCAAGCGTCTCGAGCAGATACGTCTTATCGGTTGCCGCTACCACGCCGAGCATGGGCGTGGACTCCTCGATAAACGGCACCTCCACAGCAGACTCGGCAAGCACGCACACGGGCGCGCCGGCGATCACGAGCTCCTGCACGGCACTCTCCAAGCGGTCGGAACCACACGAGAGCACCAGCACCACATCGGTATCGGTCTTTGGAGCAATTCGCTCCTCCCCCAGACGCTCGACGCGCACAATGCCCGAGGTCGTCTGCGGCACAAAGGCGTCACGCACCGTCTCGGCCAGAAAGCGCGAGGCGGACGAATCCAGATAGACCGAGACGCGCACCGGCGTATCGGAATCCTTCTTAACGGACGCGCCCATCTTAAAAGCGCGGGTCAGCTTATCTACGGGAATTTTCATGGCAAACCCCTCCAGCGGTTACGCGGCGCCCGAACGATGCCGCCATATGGATTGTACGATACCCACCGTCAGCAGCTGAATCATCATCGAAGACGAACCGAAGCTAATAAACGGCAGCGGAATACCGGTAATCGGCATCATGCCGATGCACATGCCGATGTTTTCGAAGGTCTGGAACGCCCACATGCCAACGATGCCCACACACGAAAGACGCAAAAACAGCGACTCGCACTTAAAGGCGACGCGAATCGTCGAAAAGATCAGCAGCACGTAGAGGCACAGGAGCAAAAAGGAACCGCAAAAGCCAAAGGTCTCGGACAGAAAGGCGAAGACAAAGTCGGTGTGGAACTCAGGCAGAAAGCCGCCGGCCGACTGCGTCGCATGGCCCAAACCCTTACCAAAGAAGCCGCCCGAGCCAACGGCGATAAGCGACTGCTGCAGGTTGTAGGCATCGTCCGAATCGGCATTATCGGGGTCGATAAAGACCGTCAAACGGTTCATCTGGTACTGCTTGATGAGCACATCGTGGCCGAGCAACGAATCAAAGACCGAATCGAGCGCCAGGACGAGGGCCACCAAGCCCACGAGCAGGGCCAGGGTCGACAGCACCCATTCGCGGCGTGCACCGCTCATACAAATGACGATGGCGCCCGAAACCAGCACGACCAGGCCCGAGCCCAGGTCGCCCATGACAACGACGGCCAAAAACGGAATGGACAGCATGCCGCAGAGCTTGACGTAGTCGCGAACGGTATCGATGCGACCGTTATACTGCGAGCCAAGCGTAGCAATAAAGAAGATGGTGATGAGCTTGGCAAGCTCAACCGGCTGGAACGTCAAGCCGATACCGGGAATCTTGATCCAGCCCGTCATGCCCAGACCGCCCGTATAGGACAGACCCGGAATCTTGGGCGAGAAAATCACGATCAGGTCGATGACGAGCAACGCCGTCGAGAAATTGGAAATACCGCGCAGGTCGGTTCGCCAGACGAGCACCGCCAGCACCGCTCCGATGCCAATTCCCAGCAGATGGCGTGAGAACGAGGCATCGGCCTTAAACTGCGAAGCCGACCAGATAATGATGGCACCGTAGGCGACGAGCGCCACAGTAGCCACGAGCACACCGATATGCACCTTTTGGCGAAACGTGCCGCGCGAGGCCGAAAGTTGCTTGTTGACGCGGTCCAGGCTGCTGCGAGAGCCGGTCTTGGTTGAACGGAACAGATCCGCCGGAGAAAAATCCATCGCAACCTCCTATCGAACCGAAGAATCGCCCGAGGCCGAAGAGGTATCGGGCTCGTCATAAATCACACCGAGCACGTCGCGCACGACATGCATCGCGGTATCTGAGCCGCCGCCGCCCTGCTCCAGGACAGTAGCGATGACATACTTGGGATCATCGGCCGGTGCATAGGCGCAGAACCACGCGTATTCGTCCTCGCCACTTTTCTCGCCCGTGCCCGACTTGCCGTATACCTGCGGCGTCAGGGTGCCAAAGTGAGCCGCCAGGGACGTCGATGCCGTGTAAATCACGTCGTGCATGCCGTTGCGAACTAGAGCCAAATCCGAATCGCTGTTGATCTTGGCATCCAGACGCTTCTTCTTGCCCTTGCCGTTGTACTTATAGGCATCGCCGTCGCCATCGCGCGACACGGCAGACAAAAACACATGAGGCACGTACTGTTTGCCACCGTTGGCAAGACCCATATAGGCGCACGCCATCTGCAGGGGCGTCACCAGGATGTCGCCCTGACCGATGGCAATGTTGGTCATATCGCCGGCATTCCACTTGCGGTCCTCGGCAGAGGCGTCGGTGAAGTACGACTCTTTCCACTCGGCATCGGGAATACGGCCCGCGCCTTCACTCGGCAGATCGATACCGCAGGTCTTGCCCAGGCCCCAGCGACGAAAGACCTCTTGCAGGCCCTCGGAATGTTGCTCGTCATAAAAGAACGCCTTGCCCATGTCGTAGAAGACAGGGTCGCACGAGTTGGCGATACCCGATTGCAGCGTCATGGTGCCGTGGCCAGACGTCAGCCAGCAGCGCTTGCCCCACGACTTGCCCAGACCCGTCCAATAGCCCGTGCAGTTGGTTGTCTGCGTTGAAGTGTAGGTTCCAAACTCAAGACCGGCCAGTGCCGAGAGCGGCTTGATAGTCGAAGCCGACATGTACTGTCCGCTAATGGCGCGGTTGAGCAGCGGGTGCGAACCCTTGTCATCATTGAGCTCGGTCCACACGTCATTTGAGACGCCACCGATAAAGACGGACGGATCGAACTTGGGCTCGCTCGCCATGCCCAGGATCTCGCCATTGTTGGGATCGAGACACACCACAGCGCCGTTGCCGGCATTGCTGTAGCCAGTGGTCTTGGCAAGCTCGATAGCGCTCGCCAGTGCCGTCTCACAGGCCTGTTGGATCTTAAGGTCGAGCGTGAGCTTAATGTCGGAGCCGGCCTTCGCGGGCACGGCGCCGGCCTGACCGGTCACATTGCCCGAGGCATCGACCTTGACGGTCTGCTCGCCACGAATACCCTGCAGCAGGTTTTCGTAGTAGCTCTCAACGCCCGCCTGGCCCACGATATCGCCCGACTGGTACGTAATCTTGCCAGCAGAAGCATCATCATCGCCAGAGGTTTTCTTATTCTGGGCCTCGAGCTGCTCGGAGGTAATGGTGCCGGTATAGCCCAAGATATGGCATGCCGTCTCGCCGTATGGATACTGGCGTTCGGTACGCTCGGCAATCTTGACGCCCGGGAACTCGCCGGCGTGCTCCTTGATATAGGCAACCGTGGAGCGACGGACGTCCGTCGCGATGGTATGCAGGCTCTGAGCGCCCTCTGTATTGTCCTGAATATTGCGAAGGACCGCCACATAAGGCATTCCAAGCACGTTGGCAAGATGGCGAACCAGAACCTCATCCTCGGCAAGGTCGCGGTAGGCCACGACAGCAAGTGAGGGACGGTTCTGGACAAGCGCCACGCCATTGCGGTCGAGGATGCGACCACGCACAGCGGGTGTGGTAACGGTGCGAGTCTGATTACTATTGGCCTGCTTCTCGTAATAGTCCGACGAGACCATCTGCATGCCCCACAGCTTGACGGCAAGTGCCGCAAACATCGCACCCACACCCGTGGTGAGGATGGAAAAGCGGCCCTTAAAGGCGGTCGCCGCGGTATTGCCCTCGCCCTCGGTGGCGCGCGGGGCCGTTCCATGCTGCGTATCGTAGGTAAAACGGGAATCGCCACGACGCATGATGACCAGCGCGACCACGATGGCCACAACCAGCACGATACCGGCGATAATAACCGTCAACTGGGAAGACATCTACGGGCCTCCCCTATTTGAGCTTGCGGGTCTTGGGCTTAAAGCGCATACCCGTCTGGCGTCCGCCACGTGCGGAGAATCCATAGCCGGACTGCGGCACGACGCCGGACATCAAAAACGGAATGGCAACCAGACCCGTCAGGATCGAGGACGGCAGCGCATGGCCGAAGATCGCCACAACAAAGCTCGTCTCCAAACCCATAAACAGCAAGATGATGCTGTAGATCACATTAATGACGAGCGCGAAGGCGCCCACAGTGATGCCGCGCGCACTCGGGGTACCGCCCGTCTGACCGACGGCGCTGTGCACCAGGGCAAAAGAACCCACGGTCAGCAGGAGCGACATAACGCCCACCGGCACGGCAGCGGACAGGTCATAAAACAAGCCGCTGCAAAAACCGCACACGACGGCACGGGTCGGGTCGCCCGAGAACACGCTTAGGCACACCAGGATAATCATGAAGTTGACGCGACCGCCCGCAATGGAGATCTGCGGTGCCAGGCCTGCCTGCAGCAGCACGCACACGATGGCGGCGATCACAAACGTGCGGGAGCTCATCCCCTGCTCGTGTAGATCCATGGACATGCCCCCTATTCGCTCGAGCCAGAATCGGTCGTCTCGGACGTGTCGGAACTGTCATCCGAGCTCTCGTCCTTCGTCTTGGTCGCAGCATCGCGCGACGTTCCCTGCGGCGTGCTGTTGGCCGTGCTCACGTCCTCATCCGAGGCCGACTGTTCGTCGGTCAGCGAGGTAATGACCAGCACTTCCTCGTTGTTCTCGGCCGTGGTCTGAGCGCGCACCACAATGGTGTAGTACACATCGTTTGCCGATTTCTCAACCGACGAGACGGTGCCGAGCGGTAGACCCTTGGGGAACACGCCACCGATGCCCGAGGTCACGATGATGTCGCCAACCTTAACATCGGAGTCGACGCTCACGTACTCAAGACGCAGCGTGCCGTCAGCCTGACCCTGCAGCATGCCCTGGGCGCGCGTGTCCTGCACCATGGCGGACACGCCCGAGTTCTCGTCGCCAATCAGGCGCACGGTCGACGTTTTGGCCGATACCTCGATAATCTGGCCGATAACACCGGCCGAACTCGTCACAGGCATGTTGATGGTAAGCCCGTCGGCAGAGCCCTTGTCGATGGTTACGGTCGAGGTCCAGGCATCGCCCGAGGCACCAACGATACGAGCAGCGGTCGATTTGAGGTTGTAGGTCGACTGCAGGCCGACCAGCCCCTCCAGACGCTCGGCGGTCTTTTGAGCATCGGAGAGCTCAGCAACCTTAGAGGTCAGCTCCTCGTTTTGCTTCTTAAGCTCGTCAAGCGTGTCCTGCGACGCCGTAAGGTTAGAGAACACGTTGCCGATCGCATTGAAGGGAGCCGCCACAGCCGAACCCACAAAGCGCACCGGCGAGGTAATCGTCGTTACGCCCGAACGCACGGCATGAATCGGTCCCGCCTCGCCCTCGCGGATGTAAAACGTGAGCAGCAACACCGAAATCAGGCTGAAAACAATCAACGGGCGCATACCCGTTGATTGTCGCTTGGTATTCAGATTTGTGGAGAAACCCGAAGATCGTGCCAAATGGAATCCACCTTTTGGAAATTAAGCATTGGTCTGGACGAAGCCGCCATCAAACGCATTGGCCTCGAGCACGCGGGCGCAGCCGTTAACGACGTTATCAAGCGCCGTAGGACTGACGTTGACCGAAACGCCGGTCTCATCGCGCAGGCGCACGTCGAGACCGCGCAGCAGCGCGCCGCCACCGGTCAGCAAAATGCCGTAGTACATAAGGTCAGAGGCAAGATCGGGCGGCGTGGCATCGAGGGCGTCCTTAACGGCCTTGGCCATCTCGTCGAGCGGCTTGTTGAGCGCGCGACGGATCTCCTCGCTCTCGATGCGCACGGTCTTGGGCAGGCCCGTGATCACGTCACGGCCGTTGACCTCGACATCGAGCTCGTCCTTGAGCGGCACGGCGGAGCCGACCTTGATCTTGATGTCCTCTGCTGTACGCTCGCCGATGGCCAGGTTGTAGGCATCGCGAACGTGCGTGAGGATGGCCTGGTCGAACTCGTCACCGGCAATACGGATGGACTGCGAGACGACGATGCCGCCCATAGCGATAACAGCGACCTCAGTGGTACCGCCACCGATGTCGATGACCATGGAGCCGGTGGGCTCCTCGACGGGCAGGTCGGCGCCGATAGCGGCGGCCATGGGCTCCTCGATCAGGTAGGCCTGGCGAGCGCCGGCCTGGATCGTGGCCTCAAAGACAGCGCGCTTCTCGACCGACGTGACACCGGAGGGAACGCAGACGACAACGCGCGGACGCGGGGTCCACGGATAGCGCTTCTCGGAAGCCTTGTCGATAAAGTAGCGGAGCATGGCCTCGGTAACATCGAAGTCGGCGATGACGCCGTCCTTCAGGGGACGAACGGCCACGATGTTGCCGGGCGTACGGCCGAGCATGCGCTTTGCCTCGATACCGACCGCCAGGATGCGCTCGTCGTTCTTGTCGATGGCGACAACAGAGGGCTCGCGAATAACGATGCCCTTGCCGCGCACGGAGACAAGCGTATTTGCGGTGCCGAGGTCGATGGCAAGATCGCCCGCATAGCTACCGAAGAACATATCCATCAAAGAAAACAACGCAACTCCTGATGTGTTGGATGATTGCTGGAAAACTACTAGCTCATCATACTAGCGCAAGCCCGGCACCTCACTTGCGGTGAAGCACCGGGCAAAGCTAAATCCCATAAGGTCACTGCTGGTTGTCAGCAGCCGAGAAATCCATATCGAGCGAGGAAACGGCCCAGCCGATATGGTTGTCGGAGCGCACGAATTTGACGGTGTACTCCTGCTCGCCGCCCTTGGACAGCGATGCCTTCACCTTAGCGGTCGTCTCGGTCATGGACTGATCCATGCCCTCGACGGACACGGTGGCACCCTGCGGAATCGAGGAGATGATCATCGACTTGGCGTCCTCGGGCAGGCTCGAGGCCAGGCAAGACTCGGCCTTTGCGGTGTCACCGTCGCCGGCAGCCTGGAACAGATCAGTAACGACAGACTCCTGGGACGGGAAGCCAAAGCCGCGCGTGTAGGCAAAGCCCAGACCGCCCGCGGCGATCAAAATGAGCAGAAGCAGCACGATGAAGACTTTGAGACCCGTGTGGCGATGGCGACGACGGACCTTGGCCTGCTTACGATCCTGACGGTCCTGCTGGACCATCTCGGACTCGGACAGCGTAAAGAAGCCGGTGTCCGAGGGATCGGGCATAAACTGACCGGTCGCGCCCGTAGGATCGAGCGGATCGACGGCAGGAGCGTCCATCGCGGGCGCCGGAGCCGCGGCCATAGCCGTCTGGGCAGACAGCGCGGCAAGCGAATCGTGCACGCGGGCAAGCTCATCGGCCTGCTCGGAGGTGAGCTGGTAGATGCCATCGGCAGTAGCGGCGTTAAAGGCGTCGAGTGCGTCGGAGGGGCGGCCGGCGGCAGAAAGCGCCTGACCCATGCCGGCGTTGAGCGCACGCGTGTCGTCGCGGGGGCCGGCAAAGTCGATAGCCGTGCGGTAGGTCTCCACGGCATCCGCCGGACGGCCGAGCTTAATGAAGCAACGACCAAGCTCGCCCAGTGCGGCGGCAGGAGCCGGATTGGCGCCGTCGATGGCAGCCTGACGGAAGGCAGTACCCGCGTTGGCATAATCGCCCGACTGGAACAGCGCATTGCCCAGGCCCAGATAGGCCTTGAACGGCGTGGCATAGGAAGCATCCTGCGTAGCACCAGAGAACGCCTGGGCGGCCGTCGTGTAGTCGCCCACGGCGGCGAGCGCCTTGCCGCGGTTGGTGAGCAGCGCGCCGCGCTTGCCGTAGGTGCCGTCGTTGAGGGCGGCAGCATAAGCCTCGGCGGCCTCGGCATACATGCCCAGGTGCATCAAGGCGTTGCCACGAAGGTGATCGGCCTCGCCCATAATCTCATCGGGAGTCTTTGCCGCCCCAAGCATCTGGGCTGCAGCGGAAAAATCACCCGCGCGGTAAGCGGCGCGGCCCTGTTGGATCAGCTGGCTATTCAAGGAAGTCCCCTTTACTCGTGAACGATCTCGACATGGACGATCTCGTCGCCGGCACGCAGCTGCGAAATCACATCGAGACCCTCGACCGTGGTACCAAAGACGGTGTGACCGGAATCGAGGTTATGCTGGGCGCCCAGGCAGAAGTAGAACTGCGAACCCGCGGAATCGGGGTCCATGGAGCGTGCCATGGCAAGGGCACCATCGACATGGCTGTTGCGCGGATTGGTGGCAAACTCGCCCTTGATGCAGTAGCCGGGGCCACCGGTACCGGGCATGCCGTCGGGGCCCTCAAGACCAGCGGCGACGTCGGCGCCGGACATATCGCGGGTATTGGGGTCGCCGCCCTGGATGACAAAACCGGGCACATAGCGATGGAACTTAAGGCCATCATAGAAGCCCATCGTGGAAAGCTCGCAGAAGTTCGCGACATGAATGGGAGCGCCCTCGCCGTCAAACTTGACCTTGATGGTACCCTTCGACGTCTCGATAACGGCGCACTCGTCGCCGGCAAGCTGATACTCGGGCGTGTAGAGCTCTTTCTTAAAACCAAACATGTGGTTCCTTCCTCGTGCGTTTAAAGCATATTTGTACGAATTGTAGCAATAAGCATGCGCTTACATCAATTGCGCACGTAGGTTATGCCGACTATGGCGAACTAATTTTGGGAACGCTGCTGCGGCTTCCAGGAGCCCACATTGGCGTCGTACTGGTTCAGCGCGCTGTTGCCGCCCTGTGCGATGGGCGCCAGGATCTCGCTTTGGTGGGAACTCATCGACTCGCCATCGGGAATGGCCAGCGAGATATCCCAGCTCTGGCAGATCACGTCGACACGCTCGTACATCCACTCGGCAAGCTGCTTTAAGTGGGCGATGTCGTCCGCATAGACCGTATCGTCCTGATACTTAAGGTTGTTAAGCTCATCTTGCGTCTTTTTGATCTGGTCGCGCAGGGCGTAGGCACTCTGCGACAGCTCCTGGCGGGTGGACAGCGGCGTTCGGAGATAGCCGTTGTTAAAGGAATCGATGACCTCGCCGATCTGGTCCTCATCACCGTAGGACACGATGGTCTGATACAGACCGTCGAGTCTGGTATAGAGCTGATCATCGGTGAGCACGGTTTCTTCCTGGACCACCTCGGCAGAATCGTCCTGCTTGGTATCGTCCTCAGTCGCCTCGCCCTTTTGGCGCGTGGGGAAGGTCGTCTGCGCAGCCTGGCCAAACTGGTCGTAGAAGGCAGGCATGACACCCATGGGATCGGCCGTCACGAACCAATAGGCACCGCCGCAAACGACGGCAAGGACCGCGATGACGATGAGCGGCTTGGGGATATGACGCTTGTGCTTGTGATAGGCGTCCTCGTCGGGATGCACCTTGCGCTTGGGTTTTTGAGCATCGTCATGCAGGGAAACGGGCGTGGGAATATCGACCTTGGGGATACCGAAATCCTTATCGAAAGCCGGCAGCACGCAGGTCTCGTTAGGATCGGCGGCGTCCGAAAGAACCGCGGCAGCCGAGGCGGGCGCATGAGGCACCTCGGTATCGATCTGCTCTTGCGTTAGGCGCGGAAAGCCCGCCGTGCGGCCCGCTGCCAGGTCGGATGCGGCCGCGTCCTCGGAGAGGATACCCGGAGCAGGGCGTCCGCATTTTGGGCACGTGCGATCATGCGGAGAAAGACGGGCACCGCAGCCCTCACAGAACACGAACTCGGTGTGCTCGGGACCATCGCCCGGACCCACATAGGCGTTGCAGTAGGGGCAGAACGAGGCGCCGTCCTCGATAGTCTTAAGGCAATGCGGGCAGATCACGGCATCCTCTTTTCGAAGCAATTCAAACAATCGAGGTTAGAGCATAACATCGCCACGGCCCCACAGGAACAAGGCACCAATTCAACATCGCCAGGGCGCGTAGCTACTTCTTCTTTTTGCTTGGCATCGAGACTTTGATGCCTTGGGCGGACTTGGTCACGCGAGAGCGCTTGGCTCCGGTACTCTTCTTTTTCTTGGGCTGGGCCTGGGCCACGCCCTCGAGTGCGCGGGCCTCGGCCTCGCGAGCGGTGCGATCTTCGCGGCGCTGCGCCATGTCGGCGGCGACGCGCTTGGCAAAACGTTCGGCCGTCGAGCCCGTCGAGCTCACCTTGCCGCCACCGCGACCCAGGCGGACGCGCACACCGCGGCCAAAACCAGTTGCGGCATGACGACGACGCGGCTTGAGCGAATCCATCATCGTGGCGAGCTTAAAGAACACCGGGCAGGTAAAGACCACGATAACAGCCAAGATAACCATCTGGCCCATCGACAGGTTGGCAATAGACAGCAGCTCCGGGAATCCGATAACGCCCACCAGGATGCCGGCGACTACAAACACAAAGAGCACCACACGTAAGGGCGTGAGAGGCTGCGAGATGCGCCAGATTAGGCTGACGCTCGCCGCGCACGACGTAAGCAGGCACATCGTAGACAGCGTGAGCTGGCTAAAGCCAAACACGCGCGCCACAAAGATGTCGAGCGCCGCAGCCAAAATGACCGCAATCGACGCCGGCAGTGCACGCTTGAGTACGTTGCTCAAAAACGCACCCTTCACACGAGCATTGTTGGGCTCCAGGCCCAACACAAAGCCCGGCGCGCCGATGCAGAAGAAGTTAATGAGCGTCATCTGGATGGGCTCGAAGGGGTACGGCGGCAGCGCGATACACAGCGCCGCCAGGCTCATCGAGAACAGCGTCTTGGTCAGGAACAGTGAGGCCGAACGCTGCAGGTTGTTGATGGAGCGACGGCCCTCGGCCACCGCGGCGGGCATCGAGGCAAAATCGTTGTCGACGAGTACGATTTCGGCCACATTACGCGCGGCATCGGAGCCGGCCGCCATGGCGACGGAGCAGTCGGCCTCCTTGAGCGCCAGCACGTCGTTGACGCCGTCGCCCGTCATGGCCACGGTGTGCTCGCGGCGCTTGAGCGCCTGCACGAGCTCGCGCTTCTGCTGCGGGGTCACACGACCAAAGACATGGTAGCGGTCCACTGCGGCATCGAGCTTGGCCGGCGTATCGAGCGTCGTGGCGTCCACATAAGCGTCCGCCCCCGGCACGCCCACCACGCGCGCGATCGACGACACCGTACGCGGGTCGTCGCCGCTGATCACGTTGAGGGTCACGCCCTGCTCGTTAAAGTAGCCGATGGTCTCGGTCGCCGAGGTACGAATCTCGTCGCGGATGGTCACAAATCCCACGGGCTCGGCCTCGCCCACCATATCCCCATCGGGCGTAAAGCCGTCCACGCGCGCCACCGCGAGCACGCGGCAGGTATCGGCAAGCTCGGCGACACGGTTCTCGACCTGGGCAAACGCACGATCAGAGAGCACAAATTGCGCGGCGCCCATTACGTAGGAGCCCTGCGCAAACGACGCGCCGCTCCATTTTTTAGACGACGAGAATGGAATGACCGACAGCGGCTCGGACACCTCGACCGGGCGATCGGCGTAATAGTTGAGCAGCGCCTGGCAGGTCTCGTTGGCATCGGCCGAAGTCGCACGCGCGACGTTAGCCAGCGCAAAATCGAGCACTGTGGTATCGACGGGAACAGCCGCCTCCTCCGAGTCCACGCCAAAGCCAACACCCTCAACAGGCAGCGGGTAGGTGCCCTCGACCTCCATACGACCCGACGTGATGGTGCCCGTCTTGTCCAGGCACAGCACGTCGACGCGCGCGAGCGTCTCGATGCAGTAGAGCTGCTGCGCCAGCACCTTGCGGCGGGCCAGGCGCACCGTGGCGATGGCGAGCACCGACGAGGTCAGCAGCACCAGGCCCTGCGGGATCATGCCCAGCAGGGCGCCCACCGTGGACAGCAGCGCCGACGAAGGCACATGACCAGCCAACAGCTCGGAGAAGCACCACGAAAGCGCGCTATCGCCCGGGGTTCCCGCGGCATCCCACAGCCCACTTACACTCGAGGCGAACAGAGCCAGGCCAAGCGGAATCATGATGATGCTCGTAAAGCGCACGATGGCGTTAAGCGCGTTCATGATCTCGGAATTGACCTTTTTGACGTACTTGGCCTCGTTATTAATTTTGGCCACGTAGTTGTCGGCGCCGACATGGATCACGCGGGCGCGCAGCAGGCCCGAGTCGATAAAGCTGCCGCTCATGAGCTCGGAACCGGGCTGTTTCTTAATAAGGTCGCTCTCGCCCGTCAGCAGGCTCTCGTTCACGAGCGCCTCGCCCGAAACCACCACGGCGTCAGCGGGAATCTGGTCGCCGCGCCCCAGGCGGATGATGTCGTCGAGCACGATCTGGTCCAGGTCGAGCTCCACCTCGGCGCCATCGCGCACCGCGATGGCCTTCTTGGAGGTCAGCAGCGTGAGCTTATCGACCATCTTCTTGGAACGCATGGACTGAATGACGCCAATAGCGGTGTTCAAGAACACCACGAACAGGAACGTCAGATTCTTAAACGAACCGGTCAAAATGACCAGGAAAGCCAAGATCACGTTGATCAAATTGAACAGCGTGCAGAGGTTCTCGATGATGAGCTCTTTGACCGACTTGGTCTTGAGTTCCATGTTGCGGTTGATTTTACCGGCGGCGATACGCTCCTCGACCTCGGCGGTTGAGAGTCCGCGCTCGATATCCGTTGCTGCCATACCACGTCCCATCACGTCGCGTCGGTATAAGAAAACCGCCCGGACCATGCGAGGTTCGGACGGTCTTACGTTCGATGGTGCCCCATGTTGGATTCGAACCAACGGCCTTCTGCTCCGGAGGCAGACGCTCTAATCCCCTGAGCTAATAGGGCCAACGGTTGACATTATACCCAAGTGCACCACGGGCTATCAAAATAAAAGAAAAAGCTTTGCAATTCCGAGGAAGACGAGCCGCAACGGCCCACTTTAGAAGGCAAAAGCGAGTCAGATAGTATAAACTCTCATGCACCATATATACACGGCTCGCGATGCGGGCCGTTTTTGCAAAAGTTATCCATCGAGGTGAGAGGCACACCATGATTGCAATTTTAAAGCAGAGCGCCAGCGACGAGGCCGTAAGCCATATCGTCAGCTGGATTGAGAAAAAGGGTCTGAAGACCGATGTCTCGCGCGGCGAGAACGAGACGATCATCGGCCTGGTGGGCGATACGACCAAGATCGACCCGTTCCTGCTCGAGTCCATGGATGTCGTCGAGCGCGTGCAGCGCGTCTCCGAGCCGTTCAAGCGCGCCAACCGTAAATTCCACCCCGAGGACTCCGTCATCGACTGCGGCCACGGCGTCAAGATCGGCGGCGACCAGTTCCAGGTCATCGCCGGCCCGTGCTCCGTCGAGGGCGAGAACCTCATCCGCATCGCCCGCCGCGTGAAGGCCGCCGGTGCCACGATGCTGCGCGGCGGTGCCTACAAGCCCCGCACCTCCCCCTACGCCTACCAGGGCATGGGCCCCGCCGGCCTCGACCTGCTGTGCGAGGCGTCTGCCGAGCTCGACATGCCGATCGTCACCGAGATCATGGATCCACGCGACGTGCAGGTCTTCTTGGACAAGAAGATTGACGTCATGCAGATCGGCGCCCGCAACGCCCAGAACTTCCCCCTGCTCAAGGAGGTCGGCAAGACCCAGACCCCGATTCTGCTCAAGCGCGGTATGTCCGGCACGATCGACGAGCTGCTTATGGCAGCCGAGTACATCATGAGCGAGGGCAACGACAACGTTATCCTGTGCGAGCGCGGCATCCGCACCTTCGAGACCCGCACCCGCAATACCTTCGACCTCAACGCCGTGCCGGTGCTGCACCACCTGTCGCACCTGCCCGTCGTCGCCGACCCCAGCCACGCCACCGGCTACACCCGCTACGTTGAGCCCATGGCGCTCGCCGCGACCGCCTGCGGTGCCAACGGCCTGGAGATCGAGGTCCACGACGAGCCGAGCCGAGCCTGGTCCGACGGCGCCCAGGCCCTCACCCCCGATCAGTTCGACGACACCATGCGCCGCATCCGAGCCATCCGCGAGGTCGTCTGCCAAGAGACCATGGAGTAGCTCATGGGTACGGTGAGAAACGCGCGTGTTAACCAGGGCGGCCCCAAGTGCGCCGGTATCGTCGGCCTGGGCCTCATCGGCGGTAGCTTTGCCCGCGGCTATGCACAGACGGGCGTTCGCGTGCTGGCCTGGGACCCCGATGACGATGTCATGACGGCCGCCAGCATGGGCACTGTCGCCGGAGAGCTCAACGACAAGACACTCGGCGAATGCGACATCATCGTCCTTGCCTGCTATCCCGAGGCATGCATCGAGTGGCTCGAGGCGCACGCCCAGGCGCTCGCCGACGCCACCGACACCGACGCCATCATGGGTCCCGTGGTGATCGACACGGTGGGTGTCAAGGGCATCGTGTGCGAGCGCGCCTTTGAGCTTGCCCGCGAGCACGGCTTTTACTTTGTGGGTGCGCACCCCATGGCGGGCACGCAGTACTCGGGCTATGCGCACTCCCGCGCCGACCTGTTCCAGGGCGCCCCCCTGGTGCTCGTGCCGCCCGCGGTGGACGATGCGCTCAAGCTGGAGCTTTTGGGCCAGGTGCGCGAGATGGTGCGCCCCTTGGGCTTTGGCAAGTTCAGCGTGACCAGCGCCGCCGAGCACGACCGCGTCATCGCTTTCACGAGCCAGCTAGCGCACGTGGTGTCAAACGCCTACGTAAAGAGCCCGACCGCCCAGGTCCACCACGGCTTTTCGGCCGGTAGCTACCGCGATCTCACCCGCGTGGCGCACCTCAACCCGCAAATGTGGTCCGAGCTCATGATCGACGACGCCGACGCGCTCGCCTTCGAGATCGACCATCTAATCGACTCGCTCGGCGCCTACAGCCGCGCCCTTAAGGACCGCGACCAGCGCTATCTGGAGAATCTCCTTGCCGAGGGCAACCGCATTAAGCGCGCACTCGACGACGAGGCCTCCCACTAGACCACCTATCACGCCAGGTCGAAAGGACCGAAGCTTATGGCGATTACCATCGATATCGACACCGCACGCCCCTACCAGGTGCATGTAGGCACGTTTTTGCTGGAGCAGGCGGGACCGCTCGTGCGCGCCACTGCAGGCGGCACCAAGGCCGTCATCGTGACGGACACCAACGTGGGCCCGCTCTACCAGATGCCCGTTAAGCAAAGTCTGGAGGCGTCTGGCTACGAGGTGAGCATCTGCACCTTCGAGGCCGGTGAGGCCCATAAGCGCGCCGAAACCTATGTTGCCATTTTGGAGTTTGTGGCCGAGCACGAGCTTTCGCGCTCCGACGTGATCGTGGCACTCGGTGGCGGCGTCGTGGGCGACGTGGCGGGCTTTGTGGCCGCCACCTACATGCGCGGCTGCAAGTTTGTGCAGATCCCGACGAGCCTGCTCGCCATGGTGGATTCGTCGGTGGGCGGCAAGACCGCCATCGACCTGGCTGCCGGCAAGAACCTGGCCGGCGTCTTTTGGCAGCCGAATGTGGTTATCGCCGACGTGGGGTGCCTGGCCACCCTCACGCCCGAGCAGTTCGCCGACGGCTGCGGCGAGGTCGTCAAGCACGCCGTGATCGCCGACCCGGAGCTTTTCGCCGAGCTGGAAAAGACCCCGCTCACGCTGGAGCTGCTCAACCGCGATGTGGCCCGCGTAGCACTCATCATCGCCCGCAACATCGACATCAAGCGCGCCGTGGTCGTCGCCGACGAGCACGAAACCAACCAGCGCAAGCTGCTCAACTTTGGACACAGCGCCGGACACGCCGTCGAGGCCTGCGAGCACTTTGAGCTCGGACACGGCAACTGCGTGTCGATCGGCATGGGCATCATCACGCGCGCCGCGGCCCTGCACGGCATTTGCGATGCTGCACTGCCCGGTCGTATTGAGGAGCTCTGCGCCCGCCATGGCCTCAAGACCCGCTGCGACCTAGATGCCGATGCCGTCTTTGCCGAGGCGCTCCACGACAAGAAGCGCGCGGGCGACACCATCGACCTGGTGATTCCGCACGGCATTGGCCGCTGCAGCATCGACCGCACGCCGCTTTCCACTTTCCACGAACTCATTGCCGAGGGCCTCGGCCAGAAGGGAGACGCATCCGCATGCTAGCCCGCATCACCCCGTCCCCGCTTAAGGGCACCGTTCCCGCCATCGCGTCCAAGTCGATGGCGCACCGTCTCATCATCTGCGCTGCGCTTGCCAACGGCGAGACACACGTCGCCTGTAACACCACCTGCGCCGACATCGAGGCTACGGTGCGTTGCCTTACGGCCCTGGGTGCTCGCATCGAGACCGTCGAGGACGGCTTCCAGGTCCACCCCACCATGAAGAGCATTGAATTTGGCCTGCTCAAGGCCCTAGCCGGCGGCACGCTCGACTGCGGCGAGAGTGGCTCCACGCTGCGCTTTATGTTGCCCGTCGCCTGCGCGCTGGGCGCAGAAGCAACTTTTGTGGGTCAGGGACGCTTAGGCGCCCGCCCGCTGTCCCCGCTCTCGGACGAGATTATCGCCGCCGGCTGCGACCTACAGGGTCTGGGCGGTTTTCCGCTCAAGACGAGCGGCCGCATGCGCCCGGGCACCTTTGTGCTTCCGGGCAACGTGAGCTCGCAGTATATCTCCGGCCTGCTGCTGGCGGCCCCGCTACTGGCCCAGCCCTCCTGTGTGCAAGTGACCGGCCTCATTGAGAGCCGCCCCTACATCAACCTGACGATCCAGGCCATGAAGGCCTTCGGCGTCGAGGTCAACGTCGAACGTATTCCGGCCAAGGACGGCCAGCCCGAGGTCACGAACTTCCGCGTAAACAGCGGATCGTACCGCACGCCCGGCAGCGTAGCCGTCGAGGGAGACTGGTCCAACGCCGCCTTTTGGCTGTGCGCCGGCGCCATCGGCACCGACCCCATCACCGTCGAGGGCGTGTCGCTGAGCTCCGCACAGGGCGACCGCAACGTGCTCGCCGCGCTTTCGCGCTTTGGTGCCCGCATCGTTCGCTCCACCAACGCCGCCACCGTGCAGTCCGACAAGCTCGCCGGCTTTGAGATGAGCGCCCACGACATTCCGGACCTGGTGCCCGTCATCTCGGCCGTGGCATCGCTGGCACAGGGCCGCACCTTTATCCGCGATTGCGCCCGTCTGCGTATCAAGGAATCCGACCGCCTGGTCACCACCACCCGCGAGCTCACCGCGCTGGGCGCGCAGGTGCGCATTGCCGGCGATGACCTCATCATCAAGGGTGTCGATGCCTTCACCGGCGGCGAGGTCGATTCGCACAACGACCACCGCATCGCCATGATGGCCGCCATCGCCGCGAGCCGCGCCACCGGCGAGGTCGTGATCCACGGCGCCGAGGCCGTCAACAAATCCTATCCCGATTTCTTCGACCACTACCGCCTACTGGGCGGCAAGGTCACGCTCGAGGAGGAATAGCATGTCCTCGACCTTTGGCAACGTCTTGCACTTAAGCATCTTCGGCCAGTCGCACTCCCCCGCTATCGGCTGCTCGCTCGATGGCATTCCGGCAGGTATCGCCGTGGACCAGGAGCAGCTGCAGGCCTTCCTTGACCGTCGCGCCCCCGGTCGCGACGAGACCGCGACCAAACGTCGCGAGGCCGACGCCGCGCATATCATCGCCGGTGTGGTTGATGGACATACCACCGGCGCACCCCTCGCCGCGATTATCGAGAACACCAACACGCGCTCCAAGGATTACTCCGAGCTGCGCCGCAAGCCCCGTCCGGGACATGCGGACTTCCCTGCGCGCTTGAAGTACCACAACATGCACGACGTCGCGGGCGGTGGGCACTTCTCCGGCCGCCTAACGGCTCCCCTATGCATCGCCGGCGGCATCGCGCTGCAGGCGCTCGAGGCCCGTGGCATCAAGGTCATGGCGCACGTCGCGCAGATCGGCGGCATCTCCGACCTGCCCATGGACGACATGGTCTATCGCGCGGCCGACCGCAAGGCGATCCTTACGAACGATCTGCCCTGCATCGACGCCGCCGCTGCCGGTCGCATGCGCGAGGAAATTCTGGCCGCGCGCGATGAACTCGACAGCATCGGCGGCATCGTGGAGTGCGGCATCTATGGGCTTCCCGCGGGCATTGGTGACCCCATGTTCGACGGCATCGAGAACCGCATCGCGCAGATCGCGTTTGGCATTCCCGCCGTAAAGGGCGTGGAGTTTGGCATGGGCTTTGCCGTGGCCGCCATGCGCGGCAGCGAGAACAACGACCCGTATCGCGTTGATGCCGAGACCGGCGAGATTGCGGTCGAGTCCAACAACGCCGGCGGCATCCTGGGCGGCATCTCCACCGGCGCGCCCGTCATGTGGCGTATGGCCGTAAAGCCGACGCCCTCAATTGGCCGCGAGCAGCAGACCGTAGACATGGACACCATGGAAAACGCCCAACTCTCGGTCCACGGTCGTCACGATCCCTGCATCGTCCCCCGAGCCGTCCCCGTTGCCGAAGCAGCAGCTGCCCTCGCGATTTGGGACGCCCTCCTCGAGGACGCCGCCCAGCTTTAGTCCACCCACCCCAAGGGTAGTTAATTTGGGACGGGGCTATTTTAGCTACCCCCATATACCGGTTCATATTTGCCCTGGCACCCATCGATTCGCCGACAGTCAAAGGGTAGCTAAAATAGCCCCGTCCCAAATTAACTACCCCCGCACAACGATTCACGAAAGGGGTCCCTATGGACCTTGCTGACATCCGCCAGGCCATCGATGGCATCGACACCACGCTCCTCAACAGCTTTGTCGAGCGTATGGACATTGCCACCGAGGTCGCCAAATCAAAGATCGAGATGGGCAAGGCCGTCTTTGACCCCGCCCGCGAGCGCTCAAAACTCAACAACCTCGCCAGCCGCGCGCCCGAGCGCTACGAGGCGCAGACCATCACCCTGTTCCGTCTCCTCATGAGCATGAGCAAAGCCGAGCAGCAGCGCTACATCAACGAGCTCAAGGGCATCACCGTCTCGCAAAAGGCCCACGCCACGGCTGCAGCCTCCGACACGCCCTTCCCTCAAACGGCCACCGTTGCCTGCCAGGGCGTAGAAGGTGCCTATAGCCAGATAGCCGCGTGCAAGCTCTTCGACGTGCCCGACATCGCGTTTTTCGAGACCTTCGAAGGCGTTATGCGCGCTGTGCGCGACGGCTTCTGCGAGTTTGGCGTGTTGCCCATCGAAAACTCAACTGCCGGATCGGTCAACGCCGTCTACGACCTGCTCGCCCAGTTCGATTTCCACATCGTGCGCTCGCTGCGCCTCAAGATCGACCACAATCTGCTCGTCAAGCCCGGCACCAAGCTCGCCGACGTGCGCGAGGTTTACAGCCACGGCCAAGCCATTGCCCAGTGTGCGGGCTTTATCGAGTCCCACGACCTGCACGCCACCAAGTACCCCAACACCGCCATGTCGGCCGAGATGGTCGCCAATTCCGACCGCACCGATGTTGCCGCCATCGCATCGCGCAGCTGCGCGGCACTCTATGGCCTGGAGGTGCTGGAGTCCAACATCCAGGACTCGGACAACAACTACACGCGCTTTGTCGTCATCAGCCGCGAGCCACGCGTCTATCCCGGTGCCAACCGTACCTCGCTCATGATCACCACGGCCAACGAGCCGGGCGCCCTCTATCGCGTGCTCGAGCGCTTCTACGCACTCAACATCAACCTCATCAAGCTCGAGAGCCGCCCCATCCCCGGTCGCGACTTTGAGTTTATGTTCTACTTTGACCTGGACTGTCCCTTTGGCAGCAAGGCCCTCGACGACCTGCTCGATTCGATCGACGACGTATGCGAGAGCTTCACCTACTTTGGCAGCTACACGGAGGTGCTCTAGATGACCGATACCGCCGCAACCCGCCCCTACGGCGTGCTGGGCCGCGTGCTGGGCCACAGCTACACCCCGACCATCTACAAGGAGCTGGCGGGGCTTGAGTACGTGCGTTTTGAGCGCGAGCCCGAGGATCTTGAGGCTTTTATGACGGGCGACGAATGGGAGGGCACCAACGTGACCATCCCCTACAAGCGCGCCGTCATGGAATACCTGGACGAGCTGAGCCCGCTCGCCGAGCGCATGGGCAACGTCAACACCATCACGCGCCTGCCCGACGGCCGCCTGCACGGCGATAATACTGACTACTTCGGTTTCCAGTGCCTGGTCGAGGAGTTGGGCGTTGAGGTTGCCGGCAAGAAGGCCCTCGTGCTCGGTGCCACCGGCGGCGCCGGCACCACGGCAAGTATGGTGCTGGGAGACATGGGCGCCATCGTCGTACCCGTGGGTCGCACGAGCGAGGTCAACTACGACAATATCGCGCAGCAGTCCGACGCCTCCCTACTCGTCAACTGCACGCCCGCCGGCATGTTCCCCCATTGCCCCGACGCGCCTTGCACGCTCGAAGGCCTCGATGCGCTCGAGGGCGTCATCGACATTGTCTACAACCCCGCCCGCACGGGCCTGATGCTCGAGGCCGAGCGCCGCGGCATCCCCTGCATCGGCGGCCTGCTTATGCTTGTTGCCCAGGCGGCACAAGCTGTCGAGCGCTATACCGGCAAAGCCACCCCGCGCGAGAGGATCCTGGACGTAACGGAGCGCCTGTCACGCCGCGAACAGAACATCGCGCTGATCGGCATGCCGGGCTCGGGCAAGACCCGTGTGGGCGAGCAGATCGCCCAGCTCACGGGCCGCGAGCACATCGATCTCGATCGCGCCCTCGAGGAGCGCCTGGGCATGCCCTGCGCCGACTTTATCATCAAGTGCGGCGAGGCGGCCTTCCGCGAGCAGGAGACGGCAGCGCTGGCCGACATCTCCAAGCGCAGCGGCTTGGTGCTCTCCACCGGCGGCGGCGTGGTTACGCGCGACGAGAACTACCCTCTGCTGCACCAAAACAGCCAAATCGTGATGCTCAACCGCAAGCTCGACGAGCTCGCCCACAAGGGCCGCCCCATCACCGCGCGCGACGGCATCGACAAGCTGGCCGAGCAGCGTATGCCGCGCTACCGCGCCTGGGCCGACTACATCATCGACTCACGCGACTGCGCCGCCAACACCGCCCATGCCCTCCTCGACACCCTCCCACCCGCTCTCTAACCAAAACCACCACAAAGGGGGCAGGCACCTTTGTGGTGGTTTTTCAACTGCAAAGGAAGCAACCATGAAAGCACTCGTCATTAACGGCCCCAACCTCAACATGCTCGGCATTCGCGAGCCAGGCATCTACGGCAGCGACAACTACGATCGCTTAGTGCAGATCTGCCAGGAAGCGGGTGCCGCACAGGGCTTCGACGAGGTCGAGGTCTTCCAGTCTAACCACGAGGGCAGCATCGTCGACAAGATCCAGGAGGCTTACGGAAAGGTCGACGGCATCGTCATCAACCCGGCCGCCTACACGCACACAAGCGTGGCCATCCTGGACGCGCTCAAAGCCGTCGCCATCCCGGCTGTGGAGGTCCACATTAGCGCAGTCGAGACCCGCGAAGACTTCCGCCAGGTGAGCTACGCCCGTCTGGCCTGCTTCGCCACCATCACCGGAGAGGGCCTGAAGGGCTACGCCCACGCGTTGGAGCTGCTGAAAGAGCATCTCGAAAAGTAAAATGCCAACCCCAACAAACAGCAGCGGCTTGCTCGCGCTCGGCTCCAGCAACACACAAGATGAAAAAAGCCCAGACCACAAGCGGTCTGGGCTTAATAAACGATGGTGCTCCATGGCGGATTCGAACCGTCGACCTTGGGATTAGAAGTCCCCTGCTCTATCCAACTGAGCTAATGGAGCAAATAACCGCACGCCCAAGCAAGCACAAGCCTGTCAGGCGCAAGTAATTATAACCTAGTTGAACTGCTCGCGGTACGCCTTGCAGACCTCATCGACCGGGCCGTCCATGCGAAGGTCACCCTTCTCAATCCAAACGGCACGCTGGCAGATGCGCTCAACCTGCTCCATAGAGTGCGAAACGAACAGAACCGTCACGTCGCCGCTCTGGATAAAGTGCTGGATGCGGGCCTCACACTTTTGCTGGAAGAACACATCACCGACGGACAGCGTCTCGTCAACGATCAGAATATCGGGCTCGGTAATCGTCGCGATTGCAAAGGCGATACGCGCCACCATGCCCGAAGAGAAGTTCTTAAGCGGCATATCGACAAAGTTCTGCAGCTCAGCGAACTCGATAATGCCGTCAAAGTTGGCGTCGATGAACTCCTTGGTATAGCCGAGCAGGGCGCCGTTCAGATAGATGTTCTCGCGGGCGGTCAGCTCGGGGTCAAAGCCGGCGCCAAGCTCAATCAGCGGCGCGATGTTACCGTGCACCTTAACGCTGCCCTCGCTAGGCTCAAGAACGCCAGCGATAATCTTGAGCATCGTAGACTTGCCGGAGCCATTGGTGCCGACCAGACCCACAACCTCGCCGCGATGAATATCAAACGAGATGTGCTTAAGCGCCCTAAACTCCTCAAAGAACAGCTCGTGCTTGGCAAGCTTAATGAAGTACTCCTTGAGGTTGGTCAGCGACTCGGACGCCATGTTAAAGATCATGGTGACGTCGTCGACCTCGACAGCCAGAGGCTGCTCGCTGTAATCAACAACAGATTCAGTCATCACAGCACTCCTTAGATGTAGAGGATAAATTTGCGCTCGGACTTATGGAACACGGTATAGCCAATAATAAGCGCAAGAACCGCCCAAGCGACGCACATACCAAACGTCATAAGCGAGGGCGTAGTCTGGAACAGGAAGATATCGCGCATAAACTGCAGGTAGTTGAACATGGGGTTCGCATACATCAAGATACGCACGAGATGCGGCATTTGCGCAATATAGTCAGTCGTCCAGAAGATGGGCGTAATGTAAGTCCACGCCGTAATGACGACGCTCCACAGATGCATAACGTCGCGGAAGAAGACCGTAAGGGCAGAGAGCATCATGCCCAGGCCCATGCAGAAGCACATAAGCAGCAGCAGGCAAACCGGCAACAGAATCAGGTGCCAAGAAGGCATAACGCGGAACCACAGCATGACGATGGCGACGGCGACCAGCGAGAAGGCAAAGTTGACCAGCGAGAAGAGCACCTTCTGCACCGGGAAAACCCAGCGGTGCACCTTAACCTTCTTGAGCAGAGGGGCAGCGCCCACGATCGACGTCAGGGCCTGGTTAGTAGACTCAGACATGACGGCAAAGGTGATGTTACCCACGATCAAGTACAGCGGGTACATCTCGGGCGTCATTGAGCCATTGCGGCCCTGGCCAAAAATCGTCGAGAACACGATGGCCATGACGATCATCATCAGCAGCGGGTTGAGCACCGACCATGCGACGCCCAGAACGCTACGGCGATACTTGATCTTAAAATCCTTGGTAACCAGCTGACGAAGGATAAACGCGTCCTTCTCAAATTCGTTCTTAGCAAACGTCGCAGGCAGACTGCGAGTTTCTTGTTGCTTTGTCTGATCCGACACGGATGCAACTCCTTTACTCGTAATCGTTGACAAACGAACAGTATAGACCCGACGGCCATGCAAACGATTCGCGCAACAAAACTGGAGAACTAACCCACATCTTAGGATGCCAGGCCCAAACGGCTATACTTTCTAGGATTGAATGTATAAGGAGCATTAAGTGAATTCTGAATCCATCGCCGTCATCATCCCTTGCTACAACGAAGCGCTCACGATCGGCAAAGTCATCGACGACTTTCACCGCGAGCTTCCGCAGGCGACGGTCTATGTCTATGACAATAACTCGTCAGACGATACTTCACGCATCGCCACCGAGCACGGCGCCACGGTCCGCTTTGAGCCCCGTCAGGGAAAGGGCAACGTGTGCCGCCAGATGTTTCGCGATATCGACGCCGATTGCTACCTGATGGTCGACGGCGACGACACCTACCCCGCCGAGGCGGCCAAAGCCCTCTGCGAGCCTATCCTCAACGGCACGGCCGATATGACCGTAGGCGACCGCCTTTCCAACGGCACCTATGCCGAGGAGAACAAGCGTGCCTTCCACGGCTTTGGCAACAATCTGGTCCGCGCGATGATCAAGTGGATCTATGGCTACAGCTTCGATGATGTCATGACCGGCTACCGTGCCATGAGCCGCCCGTTCGTTAAAACCTTCCCAGTGCTTTCCGAGGGCTTTCAGATCGAAACCGAGCTCTCGATCCACGCCGTCGACCACCGCTGGCGCATCAAAGATGTGCCCATCGAGTACCGCGACCGTCCCGAGGGTTCCGAGTCCAAACTCAACACCGTGAGCGACGGCATTAAAGTCGTTGCGATGATCGGCACGCTGTTCAAGGACTACCGCCCGCTGAAGTTCTTCAGCCTCGTTGCGCTTCTGTTCGCGGTATTCGGCCTCGCCCTGGGCATGCCCATCGTTGTCGAATATTTCCAGACCGGCCTCGTCCCGCGCTTCCCCACCGCTATGCTCGCCGCCTCGTTTATGTTCCTGTGCGGCCTGAGCCTTGCGACCGGCTTCATCCTAGATTCTGTAGCAAAGGTCGAAAAAAAGCAGTGGGAGGTCAACGTGTACAGCAAATACGCCTACGACGACCAGCCCGGCCACCCTACTTCCATGCCAAGCGAGAGGTAGATCTTCCGCAAAATACTATTGGCACCACTGCGCAGATAGCCACCAACAAGAAAAGCCGCCGTTAAAGAACGGCGGCTTTTACTCTCGAAAAGTTAATAGCGGCTAGAGCGTCTTGATGTACTCCCCCAGCTCTTCCTCCCAGTCGGGCATGTGGAAGCCGGCAGCCTCGAGCTTGGACAGGTCGAGCGCGGAGTGGACCGGGCGCGGGGCGACGGGGCCCTCGGCGCTCGCGTAGTAGTCGGCGGTCGATACCGGCACGACCCTGTCCCCGTTGCCGTTGGCGGCCTCGAAGACGGCGCGGGCGATATCGGCCCAGGACTTGACGGTGCCGGAGCCGGTGCAGTCGTAGGTGCCGTAGGGGGCGTGCGTCCCCAGCACGTGGAAGATGGCCTCGGCCATGTCGCGCGTGAAGGTCAGGCGGCCCAGCTGGTCGTCAACGACCGTGACCTGCTCGAGCCCGTCCTCGGGGTCGGCGACGCGGTCGGACAGGCCCTTCATCGTCTTGACGAAGTTGCGGCCCTCGCCGATGACCCAGCTGGAGCGCATGATGTAGTGGCGCGGGCAGCCGGCCACGGCGATGTCGCCGGCGGCCTTGGTCTGGCCGTAGACGGAAAGCGGGCTGAGCGGCTCGTCCTCCGTGTGGACCTCGGCCGTGCCGTCGAAGACGTAGTCGGAGGAGACGTGGACGAGCGTGATCCCGTGCTCGGCGCAGGTGCGGGCGAGCAGGGCCGGGCCGGTCGCGTTGGCCTTCCAGGCGGTCACGCGGCCCTCGGGGGTCTCCGCCTTATCAACAGCCGTGTAGGCGCCGCAGTTGATCACGGTGCCGTAGAGCGACCAGTCGTACTGCGCGTAGGCGTCCGGGTCGGACATGTCGAAGGTGTCGATGTCGCAGAAGTCGAAGTCCTTCGCCACGCCGCGCTCCTCGGCGAGCGCGCGGACCGCACGGCCCAGCTGGCCGTCGCAGCCGGTGACGAGGGTGCGCTTCGGCGCCATGGGGACGACGTCCTTAAGGTACGGGTGGTTCAGGTCGGCCTCGGATACGGTGGCCTGGTCCAGCGGGATGGGCCACTCGATGGCGAGCTCGGGGTCGGCGAGGTTCACGAAGGTGTAGGTCCTCTTCAGCTCCAGCGACCAGTGGGCGTCCACCAGGTAGGTGTAGGCGGTGCCGTCCTCCAGCGCCTGGAAGGAGTTGCCCACGCCGCGCGGGACGTAGATGGCCCTGGACGGGTCCAGGGTGCAGGTGTAGACCTTCCCGTAGGTCTCGCTGCCCTCGCGCAGGTCCACCCATGCGCCGAAGACGCTGCCGCGCGCCACGGAGATGAACTTGTCCCAGGGCTCGGCGTGGATGCCGCGGGTGACGCCGCGGCTGTCGTTGTAGGAGATGTTGTTCTGGACGACCCTGAGGTCGGGGATGCCCAGGGCGCACATCTTGGCGCGCTGCCAGTTCTCCTTGAACCAGCCGCGCGAGTCGCCGTGGACGGCGAGGTCGACGACCTTGAGGCCCCCGATGCCGGTCTCGGCGACGGAGAGGTCCTTCTCGAATGCGATGTCTGCCATAGGTCTATCCCCTCCTACTGGCCCTGGGCGCGGTAGCGGGCCTCGGTGGCCTCCTTGGCCGGGCGCCACCAGGCCTCGTTCTCGACGTACCAGTCGATGGTGTCCCTGAGCCCCTCGGCGAAGTCGGTGTGGGCCGGCCTCCAGCCGAGCTCGCGCTGGAGCTTCGTGCTGTCGATGGCGTAGCGGCGGTCGTGGCCGGGGCGGTCGGCGACCCAGTCGAAGTCCTCGGGGTCGCGTCCCATCGCCTCCAGGATCATGCGCAGCACGGTGATGTTGTTCTTCTCGCCGTCGGCGCCGATGAGGTAGGTCTCCCCCATGCGGCCCTTCGTGAGGATGTCCCAGACGGCCGAGGAGTGGTCCTCGGTGTGGATCCAGTCGCGGACGTTCTCGCCGCGGCCGTAGAGCTTGGGGCGGACGCCGTCGATGATGTTCGTGATCTGCCTGGGGATGAACTTCTCCACGTGCTGGTAGGGGCCGTAGTTGTTGGAGCAGTTGGAGATCGTGGTGCGCAGGCCGTAGGTGCGGGTCCAGGCGCGCACGAGCATGTCGGAGCTCGCCTTGGTGCTCGAGTACGGGCTGCTCGGGTGGTACGGCGTCTCCTCGGTGAACTTCGCCGGGTCGTCGAGCGCCAGGTCGCCGTAGACCTCGTCGGTGGAGACGTGGTGGTAGCGGATGCCGTATTTCCTCACGGCCTCCAGCAGGCGGAAGGTGCCCTCCACGTTGGTGCGGAGGAACGGCTCCGGGTCGGCGATGGAGTTGTCGTTGTGGGACTCGGCGGCGTAGTGCACGATGGCGTCGTGGCCGGGGACGATCCTATCGAGCAGCTCGGCGTCGCAGATGTCGCCCACGACGAGCTCCACGCGGTCGGAGGGCAGCCCCGCGATGTTCTCGGGGTTGCCGGCGTAGGTCAGCTTGTCCAGGACGGTGACATGTACCTCTGGGTGGTTATTGACCACGTAGTGCACGAAGTTGCTGCCGATGAAGCCGCAGCCGCCCGTGACGATGATGTTCTTGGGGGAGAAGGTCTCCTCTGCCATGTTCGTATCTCCTCGGTTCCTAGTACTCGCGCGGGCTGTTGACGATCTCGCCGGCGGCGACCTTCTTGAGGTGC
>CAJMHW010000001.1 GCA_905213325.1 Collinsella aerofaciens | reverse complement strand
CATAGCGCAAGCCTCATCGACGAGGTCGATGGCCTTATCGGGCAGGAAGCGATCCTGGATGTAGCGGTCGGAGAGGTTCGCGGCGGCCTCGATAGCACCCTGCGTATAGCGCACATGGTGGTGCTCCTCGTAGCGCGGCTTGAGCGCGGTCAGGATCTTGACCGTGTCCTCGACGCTCGGCTCCTCGACATCGATGGTCTGGAAGCGACGCTCGAAGGCCGGGTCCTTGGTGAGGTACTTGCGGAATTCCTCGGCCGTGGTGGCGCCGATAATCTGGAAGGCACCGCGCGCGAGCACGGGCTTGAGCATGGAGCTCGCGTCGATGGAGCCCTCGGCAGAGCCGGCACCGATGATGGTGTGCATCTCGTCAATAAACAGGATGACGTCGTCAGCTTCGGTGGCCTCCTGGATCACGTTCTTGAGGCGCTCCTCAAACTCACCGCGATACTTGGCGCCCGCAACGAGGCCCGGCAGGTCGAGCGTCCAGATGTTCTGGTTCATAAGGTTCTCGGGCACGTTGCCAGCTGCAATCTGCTGAGCCAGACCCTCGACGATGGCCGTCTTGCCCACGCCGGGGTCGCCCAAGATAAGCGGATTGTTCTTGGTGCGACGCGAAAGGATCTCCATCATACGCTGGACTTCCTTTTCGCGACCAATTACAGGGTCGAGCTCGCCGTCGCGCGCCTTCTGCGTAAGGTTGGTGGCGAACTGCTTAAGCGTATCGGTGCCGCTCCCCTTTTGCTGCGACGCGTCCGAGCCGCTAAAGAACGGCAGGCCCGCACCGGGACGCCCGGCACCGGCGCCGGCGAGCGGACGCTTCTTGTCCTGGTCCTTGGCGGTAAGTTTCTCGATAGCCTTTTTGATGGAGGCGGACGACACACCCAGGCGCATGAGGATGTCCATGGCCATGCCGTTACCCTCTTCGACGATGCCAATCAGCAAGTGCTCGGTCGACACGTAGGTCTGGTTGTTCTCACGTGCCACGCGGAAGGAGCGCTCCATCACGCTAATGACGAGCGGCGTAAAGGCAAGCTTGGCAGCCTCGGTCTCCTCGCTGGGCTCGGGAACCGTGGTCTGGACCTCCTTGAGGGTGTCCATGATGTCGTCGTAGGAGATATCAAGCGAGCGCAGCGCCTCGGCAGCGATGCCCTCGTCCTCCTTGGCGAGTGCGAGCAGCAGGTGCTCGGTGCCCACCTTATTTGAGTGCAGATCGAGCGCCTCCTGTTTGGCCATCGACATGACCTTGCGCGCTCGATCGGTAAATCTATCTAACATGCTCGTTTCCTTACATGAGTTCATCGAAATCAAAACGCCCGCCCGTCGGCGGCGCTTTTGTCTCTTTACCCACAGGTTGTCTATGTTAACAGCTGGAGGAATATCTATAAACCCGGCTCACATGAATGCAGGTTATGACCGCATCGCGGGACTCACCGCGCGATGCGCGACAGGCGCCCCGCAAGAGAAACCCTAGGCGTCTTTCACCACGTCGGGACTCGTCGCACGCGATGCGCGATAGGCATCGGCCTCCTTGGAGACGCGTTCGAGCAGCTCGGATGTATCGACGCCCTCGACTTGCGCGACCGTTTCCACCGTCTGCATGGCGACCGCCCTCAGGTACGCGCACGCGCTGTCCCCCGGCTGCTCGAGGTCTATCTCCTCGCCGCCCTCCCGGGCAAAGCCGACCGCCATCACAAAGCCCATGATGCCCGAGACCAGAAAGCCCACCGCAAAGCTCGAATCTGCCTTGAGCTCTTCTCCGTCGGGGTGGACGATCTCTCTCACGCGGTCGATGATGATCGTATGGATGCCCTGCACGACCTGCTCGGCGGCACCCGCCCTCATGGTGATGACGATGCGCCGCAGCAGGCAGCGGACGTCGCGCCGGTCGAACGCCGAAAGGTCGCCCTCGCTCGAAAAATGCCAGAGGGCATCGGTGATAAGCTCGTTATCCTGCAGCAGCTGGGCTATGGCGATGGCGACGAGTTCATCGAAATCGTGAAAATAGTAGTAAAACGTTCCGCGATTGCACTGGGCGGCGCGGGTCACCTCGCCAACCGACAGCTCGAAGATGCTGTTGTTCTCGATGAGCTCCCAAAACGCCTCGATGATACGGGTGCGTGCATCGGGCGCATCGGCGTCCTTACGCGGTCTCGCCATGCGCCTCACCGCACCCCTGCGCCTTGGCGTTCATGATGAGCATCTGAAGACGGTTCTCCACGTTGGCGAAGCTCACGTCGGGATCGTAGTCGAGCGGCAGGAACTGCGCCGTGGGATACTGCTTCTTGAGCGCATGGATGAGCCCGCGCCCCACGACATGGTTGGGCAGACACCCGAACGGCTGCAGGATCACGAAGTTGCGGCAGCCGCGCTTGGCGTGCTCGAGAATCTCCGCCGGAATCAGCACGCCCTCGCCCGCATCGAACGTATGGTGCAGGATCTTATCGCTCGCGCGCACGAGCTCGGGCATGCGCGTCGGCGGCTCGTAGAGCGGGCTCGCCGCGCCCAGGCGGTCGCAACGGTCGTGCGCGAGCTCGAACAGGTTGTCCGCCGTGGCGTACCAGGCCTTTTCGGGCAGCGACAGGTCGACGTGGAACTCGCGCGACTGCGCATGCTTGTAGAAATAGGTCTTGCGGATCACGTCGGTCATGCGCGCCTCGATGACCTCGAGCCCGTTGTCCTCGAGGTAGCGCTCGATCTCGTGGTTGGCGCCGAGATGGAAATTGAGCAGGTACTCGCCCACGATGAGAACGGTCGGATGCGGGTTCGAGCGGTCGTACGGAACGGCGTCCATGATCGCAAGCGCGCGTTTGAAGCCCGTCGCCTGGCCTCTCAGCCCGGAGCGCTCCATGCCCTCGATAACCTCATCGAGCGCGCGGTCGAACGCAGCGTCCGCCGCGCCCTTCTCGAGCTCGTAGGGACGGATGCGCCTAAGCATGGCCTCGAGGGCATCGATCATGGGAAGACCGTAGGCGATCTGGATGCTCGGGCCAAGGCCGAGCTTGAAGCCCGGATGCGCATTGTGGGCATCGACGTCGTCGTTGGTGAGCACCGGGACATAGTCGTATCCCGCGTCGTCGAGCGCGCGGCGCAGCAGGGGCATGTAGTGCGTCAGGCGGCAGTCGCCGATATACTTGCCAGTCACCACGGCGACGTCGTGCGGGTCGTACTTACCGCTCTCGAGTGCCGCGAGCGCCTCGCCGATCACGATTTGCGCGGGGAAGCAGATGTCGTTGTGCACATAGCGTTTGCCCAGGCGGATGGCATCCTCGCGCCCGATATCAAGGGCCTCGGCGCGCACGCCCTGATTGCGCATCGCCGCGGTCATGAGCCTGCAGAACGCATGGGAGGTGTTGGGGACCAGCGCGATCTTGTCGTGCCGGTCGCGCTTGGTGTACTTGACCTTATACGGGTCGTCGAGCGGATGGACCGCGTGCACCCGGGCGCCCTCGGCACGCTCCTCCGCGCGACGACGGTTGACCGACTCGATAAACGAACGCACGCGAATGCCCATGGGACCGGCGACGTCGCTCTCATCGAGCTTGATCATCATCGGAACCTTGGAGCCCATCTCGCCCATCATGCGCGCGATCTCGTCGGTGAGATACGCATCGTGGCCGCAGCCGAAGCTGCCCATCTGCACGAGCTCGAGCTCGGGCGTCGATGCGACGATGACCGCGCACGACAGCATGCGCGCATGGTAGTTGTTCACGATGTCGATGCGGCTGTTGGAAAGATCGACGTTGCAGACCCCCGGCACCGCATCGGGCGTCAGCACGGGGATGCCGCGCTCAGAGAAGAGCTTGGGCAGCCCGTGGTTGACCAGCGGGTCGTTGTGGTACGGGCGCGAAGCGATCACCACCGCGTAGCCGCCGTCCTCGTGCACGTTCTCGAGCACCTGCCTGCCGCGCAGCTGCAGCTGGTTCTCAAACGTCTCCTGCGCGCGGTCCGCCTGCTCGGTCGCCTTGGCAACCAGGTCGGCATCGATATCGAAGGTCTCCTTGCACCACGCCTTGAGCTGGCGGTTTCGGTCGCCCTCGTCGTACCAGTGGAACAGCGGCGTATCGAACGGAACGCCGAAACGCTCCTCCGGGTTATCGGAATTGCGCATCACGTAGGGGTATCCCTTTACGACGGCGCACATCCACTCGCTGGTAGAGGCGGTGTTTTCGGTGGGCACCGTCGTGATGATGGGCATGAAGATGCGGTCGACGCCGGCGTCGACGAGATTGCGGATGTGCCCGTGGACGAGCTTGGCCGGGAAGCACACGGTGTCGGATGTGACGTGCGCCAGACCGCGCTCGTACATCGCCTTGGTGCTGCGTCCCGAGACGCGCACCTTAAAGCCGAGCGTGCTGAAGAACGTCGACCAGAACGGCATGGTGTCCCAGAACTCGAGCACACGGGGAATGCCGATCGTGACATCGCGCCCCCCGCTGACGGGAACCGTGGGGTACGACTCGAACAGCAGCTTCTCGCGGTCGACAAAGAGATTGGGGGCAGCCGCGGTCCGGTCGCGCCCCGTGCCGGGTGCCTGTGCCTCGCAAGCACCCTGCGGACGCAGCTCCTCCGCCGCGGGAACCTCGCGCACGAGCTCATCCCATGAGATGGCGCCGCCGCGCGGGCAGCGATTGCCCGTGACGTAAAGCGAGCCGTCGCCAAATGCCACGACCGCGCGCTGGCAGCGGTTGTTGCACCGACGGCAGGTAACGCCGCCGAACTCGCGATGCTCGAAGCGCTCCACGGCATCGAGCCCGATAAACGACGTGCCGGCGTCGCCCTTGCGGCATTCCTCGCGCGCGAGCAGGGCGATACCGATAGCGCCCATCAGCCCCGGGTGGGGCGCACGCGTGACGGGTTTGCCCAGATACTGCTCGAATGCGCGCAGCACCGCGTCGTTTCGGAACGTGCCGCCCTGGACGACGACTTTGTCGCCCAGACGGTTGAGATTTGAAACGCGAATGACCTTGGTGAACACGTTCTCGATAATCGAACGGCAGAGACCGGCCATGATGTCGCCCGGACCCTTACCGCGCCGCTGCTCGGAAACGACGCTGCTGTTCATGAACACCGTGCAGCGGCTGCCGAGAACGGCGGGGGCTTTGGACGAAAATGCCTCGGTCGCGATATCCTCAACGGCTATTCCGAGGTTTTTGGCAAAACCCTCGAGGAACGAGCCGCAGCCCGCAGAGCACGCCTCGTTGACGACGATATCGGTCAGCACGCCGTGGTTGAGCCAGATGGCCTTCATATCCTGTCCGCCGATGTCGAGCACGAAGGTCGCATCGGGAACGCATGCGCACGCGGCGCGGGCGTGCGCGACCGTCTCGACCGTATGGTAGTCGGCGTGGAACGCGCGCGCGAAAAGCTCCTCGCCGTATCCCGTGGTGCCCACGGCATCGATCGCAAGCGTGACTCCCGCTGTCTCCCAGCGGTTCTTCAAGCTGACAAGACCCTGTTGGGCGACGTCGAGCGGTCTGCCGTTATTAGACGCGTAGAACGAATCGACAAGCTCACCCGCCTCATCGACCAGGGCGAACTTGGTCGTCGTGCTCCCCGAATCGATACCGAGCGCCACACGCACCGTCTCTCCGGGCGCATACGCATCCGGACCCTTTGCCGGCGTCTCTTTGCCATGGCGTGCCGTAAAATCCGCCTGCTCGGCAGGTGTGGCAAAAAAGGGCTGGGCAAGACGTCCCTCCCCGCTTGCGGGCGCGACCGTCTCGAGCTTATCCAGCCGGACAAAAGCGTCGGGAAGGTCGATCGGTTGGGACGATGCGAACATGTCGGTCAGCGACAGGGCGGCACCGCGCGCGACCATGATCTGCGGATCGCGCGGGACGATAACCTGATCGTCCGATAGATTCAGTTGCTCCCGGAACACGCGGACCAGTGTGGGGTTGTAGGCGAGCGTACCGCCCTCGAAGATTACCGGCGGCTCGATGTCGATACCCTGGGCCAGACCGCCGATCGTTTGGCGGGCGACCGCGTGAAGCGCCGAAAGCGCCAGGTCGGTGGTAGGAATGCCCTCGTTGAGCAGCGGCTGGATATCGGTCTTTGCGTACACGCCGCAGCGGCCCGAGACCTCGTGGACGGTCGTTCCCCGGCTTGCGAGCTGCTCGAACTCGCCCGATTCGGTGCCGACCCCCATGAGCTTTGCCATCTCGTCGATAAATGCACCGGTACCGCCTGCGCACGAGCCGTTCATGCGCATGTCGGCAACCTCGATGTCTCCCTTATCGTTGGTGCGGAAGAAGATCATCTTGGCGTCTTGGCCGCCCAGCTCGATGGCGCAGCGCGTCTGCGGATAGAACCTGCTGATCGCGAGCGCGTTGGCGACCACCTCCTGAACGTACGAGGCGCCCAGCGCGGTCGCGATATCGCGCGCACCCGAGCCGGTCACCGCAACGCGCAGCGACTCATGGGGAAAGCGCTCGGCGAGCTCGCCGAGCATGGCGCGCACGCTCGCTGTCTGACACGCCCCGTGGCGGCGATATCCCCACCACGCCTCGGTCATATCCTCGTGCATCGCGTAAACTTTGGTCGTCGTCGACCCTACGTCCAGTCCTACTAGCAACGCCATAATGCTCCGTCTCTCGCATTTTTCCTGCTAGAGATATACCACTCTACGTAATACAACAGACTGTTGTATTTAAACTCCGTATAAAAAGCGGCTGCCGAAACGCTTCAGCAGCCGCCGAATGCACCAACAGATTGTTCTGCGCGCTAGCACGTCGGGCAACGGAGCAGCACGGGCCCTCCGGTCATGCGCACCGCTCACGCCCGCGATGTCGCCGAGAGAGCTATCCACGCTTAGGGCTCCAACCAAGCAAGTCGCCCGCGCTCAGCAGATCCCTAAGCGAGCTACTCGCACTCAGGAGCCATAGCCTGCTCCAAGAGCTCGGCATGCTCCTCCTCGAAAACCGTCCCCACAGGGAAGGCGCGACGGAAGACGAAGTGGGAAATCGGACCGGCTACCAAAAGGTTCCACGGCAGCGCCATCACAAAATTATGCGGGATGTTGATCATCCAGATCGCGGGCACGGAATACAGGTTCGCAAGGATGCCGCCGGGCATGTGCGTCAGACCCTCGCAGGCACCGTACAGCGACATGATGATGACCATGGGAACGACCATGCAGGAGCTGACGGCGAGCGTCATGGCGAGCGGCGAGCTCTTGCCCGGCGTGACCAAGTACTTAAAGGCGAAACCCTTGGCGAGCGGGCTGGCGACGAACCAGTCGCAGCACATGGCAAAAATGTAGGCAACGGGGAAGCCGAGCCACGCAGCGGCAACGACCTCGCCGTTGATGGCCCCGTGCTGCAGGGCAACGTTGTAGATGCTCATCCAGAGCACCATGCAAAAGCACATGATAAAGGTGAACAGCAGGCTCTCTCGTTTGTTGATAGGCATGAAGGGCAGATTCCTTTCTGTGTTACGCCGCGGCACCACGCAACAAAAACGGGCGGGCAAGATGGAGCTGTTGGGACTTCATCTCGCCCGCCCGTGTTACGCGCGTCTGCGACTACTTATGTGGTGGAACTACCCTAACACGAACGGCGCGCGCTTCGTAAGCGTTGAGTTTGTGGAGATGCAGGGCACCAAAACCCCCGACCCCATAAGTTGCGGTGGAATACGGACTGTTTTGACCCTTTAAGCAACAATTCAGTCCCTATTTCACCGCAACTCATTTGGTGCAAAGTAACCTGTCCCCCTTGTACCAATTAGCTGGTGTGGCGCCAGCGAGGGTCGGTGAGCGTACGCGCCACACCCAGTCCAACGGGCAGAAACGCTACGATGAGCACTGCGCGCACAAACCAGCCGAGCATATTGACCGTGTCGAAGGTGCACATGTAATACATCGAGCGATACAGATACAAGCCCGGCACCATAATGACAATCGAAGGCACCGTGAGGGCGATGCGCGGGTAGGTGAGCTTGACTTCGGCCAAGCTTGCCAGCAGACCCGATACCAGCGCGCCGATAAACGCTGCTGCCTCGGGAGGCATTCCCGTGCTGAGGCCCAGGAAGGGAATCATCGTCGGCGCATCGACAAGGGTCAGACGCAGGGTATTGGACACGGCGCCGATCAACCCAGCTGCCGCGGCCATCTTTACCGGGCTGTTGAACATCACCGAGAAGCCGAATACGCCAACGAAGCTCATCACCACGCGCAGGAGCGTAAGGGCAAGCGGCGAAAGGCCCAGTGGGGCAAAGTCGTCCGGCGCCAGGCCAACACACTCGGCAACCATCCAACCTACGAGCGTCGCCATCACAATAATCGATACGGCATATGAAAGGCGCTCGATACCGCTTCGCATGTCGAGCTTGGCGATGTCGAGGCCCGCCGTAATGAGCGGAAAGCCGGGAATCACAAAGAGCATGGCGCCGATATAGCCTTCTTGGTGCGACATTGCCCCCGGTATGACCTGGCCAAGGCCGAGCAATGCCAGCAGATACGAAACGCAAGCGAGCGCAACGCCGGTCGTCAGCGCGCTGAACTGACCAAGGCCTTGCTTGAGAATATGGGAGCGGGCAAAGTTGCCGACACCCGCGCCCACGAACGCGCAGGCCATCTCGATAGGGCCGCCGCCGAGCAAAAAAACGAAGGCGCCACAGGCGCAGGCCGCCGCAAGGCCCTGTTGCCAAGGCGCGTAATCAGGTTTTGAACTCTCAACGGTCTTGAGCATCTCGTGATACTCGTGCACCGTGAAGCGACGACCATAGGTCTCGATTTCCTTGAGGAAACTCTCCATCATCCAAATGCGATGGGTATTGACGCCCGTTGTGGGCAAGCTGACGACCTCATTAAAGCAGTGACCATCTTCGATGCAGGTGCACTCAAACGACAGAAGACTTAAGTCAACGTGGATGGTGACACCGAGTACGGCGGCAACACGATTCATGGTATCGCGCACGCGCCAGGCACCCGTTCCGCTTGCCAGCATAAGCATGCCGGTGCGGCAGATGATGGATGATTTATCGGTGAGCGGCGCATCGACGGCAAGCTCATCGCCTGCCGTCACGATCTGGTGCCAGTCAGTTTTCATATGGAGCGCGCCGGCACGAACGCCGTGGTGCATGGGGGCTCTCGAAAGCAGCGAGTTAAGGCGCGAAGGCTGTGAGGGCTCCGCCGATTCGCCCTCGTCCTCGTCGGGCTCTTCATCGACCAGATCAAAGGAATCAAGCGGCGCTGGCTCGCGACGGTCGATCAGCTCCTCGTCCTCATCATCAAAGTAGTTGAACTGATCGAGCATGTCCTCTTCGATTGCGCACTCGCTCGCGTCGTCCATCCCGGTGCTCCCTTCCTATCGACTAACCCCCATCCTAGACAGCGACGGCTAAAGGAAACATAAAAGAGACGGCTGTCATGCATGGAAGGCGCAAACCCCCAATGCGTCGGTAGATCCCCAACGACTAGGACTGTCCCCAAGTGCCGGCACAAAAGGAACGTCCCTAAGTGCCAACCAGGGCAACACCGCAGATAGAGGACGGACAGCGAAAGCCCGCCAGAGCGAGCAAGGTGCCTTCAAGAAAAATGGCGCCGCAGGTTGAGCATAAGTCAGCGAGCGGGTCGCATTTGTGACAAGGTGACGTGAAACGAAAGGGCGCTGACCTTCTGGTCGCGCCCTTGAAGTTGAACGTCAGATTGTCCAAATGCGGCCCGCGCAGCGTCGAGTGGTTACGGCGTTTGGCAAAACGCCGTAACCCCCTAGTACATCTTTGCGCCGGCGGGGATGGAAGCATCGAGCTGGATCAGGTTGAGGCGCTCCTCGCCCTCCTCCTCGTGGACAGCGCTGATCAGCATGCCGCAGCTGGGGATGCCCATCATCTTGCGCGGAGGCAGATTGGTGATGGCGAGCAGGGTCTTACCGACCAGGTCCTCGGGCTCGTAATAAGCGTGAATACCGGAGAGGATGGTGCGGTCGGTACCGGTACCGTCGTCGAGCGTAAAGTTCAGCAGCTTCTTGGACTTCTTGACGGCCTCGCATGCCTTGACCTTCACAGCGCGGAAATCACTCTTGGAGAAGGTATCGAAGTCGACGAACTCCTCGAACAGCGGCTCAACGGCGATCTTGGAGTAATCGAGCGTGGGCTTAAGCGACTTAACGAACGGGCTTGCGGCGTTGCCGGCCTCGGCAGCCTTGGCAGCGGCGGCACCGGACTGGAAACCCTTTTCGGGCTTCATGTGCGGGAACAGCAGGACGTCGCGAATGGAAGCCTGGTTGGTGAGCAGCATGACCACGCGATCGATACCGATGCCGATGCCGCCCGCGGGAGGCATACCGTACTCGAGGGCGCGCACGTAGTCCTCGTCGTACTCCATAGCCTCGTCGTCGCCGCCGGCCTTCTCAGCCATCTGGGCAGCAAAGCGCTCGGCCTGGTCGACCGGGTCGTTGAGCTCGGAGAATGCGTTGGCGTACTCGTGGCCGGCGATGACCAGCTCAAAGCGGTGCGTCAGGCGCGGATCGTCCTCAAAACGCTTGGCAAGCGGGCTGACCTCGATGGGGTAATCGCATACGAAGGTCGGGTTGACGATGGTGTCCTCGCCCAGCTCATCGTAAATCTCGGCGATGATCTTGCCAGCAGTCCACTCGGGCTTAATCTCCAGGCCCTTCTCGCGTGCGGCGGCGGCAAGCTCCTCGACCGGCGTGTCGATGGTGACCTGCTTGCCGAGCACGTCCGAGACGATGTCGGTCATGGGACGGCTTGCCCACTCACCGGAAAGATCGATGGTCTGACCCTGGTACTCAATGACCTCGGGGTTGCCGATGGCCTTGTTGGCAGCCTTGATGACACCCTGGGCGAGCGCCTTCATGCCCTCGAGGTCGGAGAAGGCACGGTAGGCCTCCATCGTGGTGAACTCGGGGTTGTGGGTAAGGTCCATGCCCTCGTTACGGAAGATGCGGCCAATCTCGAAGACACGCTCAAAGCCACCGACGATGCAGCGCTTGAGGTGCAGCTCGGTAGCAATGCGCAGGTAGCACTCTTGATCGAGCGCGTTGAAGTGCGTGATGAACGGCTTAGCCGTAGCGCCGCCCTGGATAGTCTGCAGAATGGGGGTCTCGACCTCCATGTAGCCGTCAGACTCCATAAAGCGGCGGAAGGTGGAGAGAATCTGCGAGCGCTTGCGGAAGGTCTCGCGAACATCGTCGTTGGCAATCAGGTCGACATAGCGCTGACGATAACGGGTCTCCTTATCGGAAAGACCGTGGAACTTCTCGGGCAACGGACGAACAGCCTTGGAGAGCAGGGTCGCACTCTTGGGGGCAACGGAGAGCTGGCCGCGCTTGGTGCGAACAACCACGCCGGTCACGCCCAGGATGTCACCAAGGTCGAGAGCCTTGAGCGTATTCCAAGCTGCCTCGTCCATGTCGTTGATGCGGCAGAACAGCTGAATCTCGGCGGTAGCGTCGCGCACGACGATAAACATGATCTTGCCCTGACCGCGCTTGGCGACCACGCGGCCGCCGATCTTCACGACGTCCTCAGTATCCTCGCCATCGGCAAGATCGGCATATTTGGCCTCAATGTCGACGACATAGTCCTCGATCTCGGAGTGCTCGGGATAGGGGTTCTGGCCCGCCTCGAACAGGGCGGCGCGCTTTGCCAGACGCGTGGCGCGCTCGTCGTTGAGCGTCGAGGCCTGATCGGCGACGTTCTGGTTCTCTGCCATAAGTTAGCTCCTCAAACTAAAACGCTCCCCAGGATTCGGTCCCAGGGAGCGAAAACATACCTTTACGCGGGACCGTGGTCTAGCGTGCGATCTTGGCGATGGTGTAGACGCGGGTCTTGCCAGAAGGCGTAACGACCTCAACGGAGTCGCCCTCGCCGTGACCGATGATGGCGTGACCGACCGGAGACTCGTTAGAGATCTTGTGCTCGAGCGAGTTGGTCTCGGTGGTACCGACGAGCGTGACTTCCATGACCTCACCGTTGGGATCGATCAGAGAAACGGTGGAACCGATGGAGACGGTCAGATCGCCCGTGGTGGCAGCAACCTGAGCGTTGGCGAGGATGGCCTGAATCTCGGCAATGCGAGCAGCATTCTGGGCCTGCTTGTCCTTGGCGGCATCGTACTCGGAGTTCTCCGAAAGGTCGCCGAACGCGCGGGCTTCCTTGATGTCCTCGACGATCTCCTTGGCGTAATCGCCCTCACGCCAAGCGAGCTCCTCGACGAGCTTCTGGCGGCCCTCAGCGGTCAGTACGATCTGGCTTGCGTCCATACGGATATCTCCCCAACTATGATGTAACGATCAACTGTCAACAAAACGAAAAAGACCGGCTAGCCTGCGGGCAAGCCGGTCAGGTGCTCACCCCAAAGGGATGGGACTACTCTGCGTCCGCGTCGCTGTCCTCTGCCTGCTTCTTCTTGGCAGCAGCGAGCTTGGCCTCGAGCTCAGCGATCTCCTTGTCCTCCTCGGACTGCTCGACCACGACCTCCTCGGCCTGCTTGGTCTCGGCCTTATCGTCGCCCTCCATACCCTCGCGGATATTCTTGACGGTAGAGCCGAGGGACTTGCCGAGCTTCGGCAGGTTCTTGGGCCCGAAGATAATCAGGACAACGACGAGAATAATGATGAGCTCAGGAGCCCTCAGTCCAAACATGTAGACCTCCACAATACAGCGAGACAAGCTCGAATGAGTATACCGCGGGTATCGCGGTATCACAACACTAGCTAAAAAAAGGGACCGCAAGAAGCGGTCCCTCCTCATGCTCTGGTCGGGTTGACTGGATTTGAACCAGCGACCCCTGCGTCCCGAACGCAGTGCTCTACCAAACTGAGCCACAACCCGTTAGCTCGACTATAGTAACAAAGATTTTCGCCGCGTGCTAGAGAAATTTTTATTTCTTTGGCGCGTCGATTTGAACCGTGTTGGGAATAAACTCAGTCGCGCAGGCCCACCAGCCATTTTGCTGGGCAGCATCGGCAAGCCTTTCGACCGTGGCAGCGGTGTCGCAAATGGCAAACGAGCAGGCACCCGATCCGCACACATCTACAGCAACGGTTCCGTCCTGTTTACGCAGCCAGTCGAGGACCGTTTGAATCTGCGACTCCATCTGTGCGGAAATGACACCCAGATTGTTATGGATGAGTGCATATGCCGTCTCGGCATCACCAGCACGCAAGGCAGAAGCTATCGCGCCGGGCTTGTCCGCAGGCACCGGGGCCTCGTCAAAACGTCGATAGGCTTCAATTGTCGAAACGCTTGCCTCGCGCGGCTTGACCAGCACGACGGGCGTCGCGGGCAGCGCGGGGTACTCAGTTGCCAGCACGTCTCCCCCACCTACGTAGAACGCAGGACTCGCGTGCAAAAAGAACGGGACGTCAGCACCAATGCCCCGCGCAATATCGTCGAGCGCTGGGTCGGTGCGATCAATGCCCCAGAGCTCTGCCAAGGCGACAATGACCGCGGCCGCATCCGTCGAGGGGCCGCCCAAGCCGGCGCACAATGGAATGCGCTTCTCAATCGTCACGCAGATGTTTGCCTCGCGACCATAATGCTCGGCCATAGCAACCGCAACCCGATACGCCGTATTCTTTTGCATGGGAAAATCTGATGCCGGAACCGTCTGGACGGTCAGCGCCTGCGCCGGCGTGACCGTCACGGTATCGGAAAGACCGACGGCCGCCATCAGGGAATCGACCCTGTGGTAGCCGCGGTCATCGCGCTCGGTATGAACCCCCAGGTAGAGGTTAATCTTTGCCGGCGCGGAAAGAGTCAGGGACCGATCGGTCACCGTTAATGCTCCTCGAGCTGATTGCCGAGCGGGGTAAAGATATGCTCGCCGCTCTCGGGGTCGAACAGCTCGACCTGACCGGTGAGCACATCGATATACTGGTAGGACTGACGCGACTTGCGGCCACGACGCTCGTCAACCTCGACAATGAAGACGGCCGGGTGGACGCTCTTGATGGTGCCCATGCGCTCGACGACGCGGGTACGGCCCATGTTGGCCTTAACCTTGACGCGATCGCCCACCATATCGGTCAGCTTCTCGTGGATGTCGTCGACGTGATTGACTTCCATCTCTTCCATGAACAGGGCCTCCAGAAGGTGCAATTCAAAAAGGGGATAATACCCCTAAGATAGACAAAACTCTAATACTATAGCACCCTGTTGTGGCCATACGCAAGTAGCTAAAAAAGCCCGGTCTCGAATACGTACCAGACGACAATCTCGCATGACCAGTTGTTACGCGGTTTGGTAAAACCGCGTAACCTAAAGGTTATCGGTGTCCAAGACGATGGTGAATGGGCCGTCGTTGACCAAGTCGACTTTCATATCGGCGCCAAAAATGCCGTGCGCCACGTGTTCGACATCTTGGCGAACGAGCGTCAGGAAGTACTCGTAGAGCTCGTTGGCAACATCGGGCGCGCCGGCATCCGTAAACGATGGGCGGCGACCGTGGCGGCAGTCAGCGAACAGCGTGAACTGCGACACCACGAGCACCTCACCGTCGACATCGGCAAGCGCCAAGTTGGTCTTGCCGTTCTCGTCCTCGTTGATGCGCAGCCCGCGGAGCTTGCCCCACAGCTTATCGGCCTCGGCACGCGTATCGCCATGGCCCACACCCAGCAGCACCAGGTAGCCGCGTCCAATGCGGCCCACGCACTCGCCGTCGACCGTCACGCCGGCGTTGAGTACGCGCTGCACCACCGCACGCACGGCCTACTCCTCGCCCGTCAGTTTGGCGGATAGGTGCTCGAGCGCATGGAATCGATGGCTGATGGCGTTCTTCTCGTCCGCCGTCAGCTCGGCCATGGTCTTGCCCGGCGTGTCGACCGGCAGGAACAGCGGGTCGTAGCCAAAGCCGTGATCGCCGCGGCCCTCGTGCGCGATAACGCCCTCGCAGGCGCCCTCACCATAGGTGACCAGACCATCCGTGTCGATGAGCGCGACGACACTCATAAAACGCGCGGTGCGATCCTCGTCTGCCACGCCTTCCAAGTTAACGAGCAGCTTGGCGTTGTTGGCGGCATCGTCGCCATGCACGCCCGCATAGCGCGCGCTATACACGCCCGGCTCGCCGTCCAGGGCATCAACGACCAAGCCCGAATCGTCGGCAATGGCCATAAGGCCCGTCTCCTCAACCGCGGCTTGGGCCTTGATGATGGCGTTCTCCAAAAACGTCGTGCCGTTTTCCTCGGGATCCTCAAAATCACCCAGCTGGCCGAGCGCCACAAAGCGCACCTCGGGCATGACCTTGCCCAAAATGGCCTCGATCTCGGTGAGCTTATGGGCGTTGCCCGTTGCCACGACGATGGTCGCCGCCGGGTCGAGGGTGTCGATGTCAATCTTCTCAAGTGCCATAACTGGCCTCCTTGTCTCTATAGCAAGCCGCGTGAGGGGCGTTTGGGCACTTGACCCCTCCCCTCTCAGGCGATCGGACCTTTCAACGCAGCATTTCAGCAGATAAAACCTACCAAAATAAACCTGTCCCTTTTGGCAGGTTAGGCGATGGCTTGGCGCTGAAGCTCGATGAGCTCGGCGATACCCTTGTCGCCCAGGTCGAGCAGGGCGTTGAGGCGCTTGCGGTCAAAGGGCGCCTGCTCGCCGGTGCCCTGGAGCTCGATCATCTCGCCGGTGTCGGTGGCGACGAGGTTCATGTCGACCTCGGCGTGACTGTCCTCGGAATAATCGAGGTCAAGCAGCGTATTGCCGTCGACAACGCCCATGGAGATGGCAGCCACCTGGCCGATAAGCGGGATGCGCTCGATCTTGCCCGCCTCGACCCACATGGCGAGGGCGTCGTGCAGCGCCACCCAGGCGCCGGTGATGCTCGCTGTACGCGTGCCGCCATCGGCCTGAATCACATCGCAGTCGACGGTGACGGTGTACTCGCCGAGCGCCTTCATGTTGACAACGGTACGCAGGCTGCGGCCAATGAGGCGCTCGATCTCCATGGAGCGACCCTTGCGGTTGGCGTGCTCGCGCTTGCAGCGCTTGCCGGTCGACGCCGGCAGCATGGCGTATTCCGCGGTCACCCAGCCGGCCTTAGCTCCCTTTCGCCAGCCCGGCACGCCCTCCTCGATAGTGGCGGCGCACAGCACGCGCGTGTCACCGAACTCGGCCAAACACGAGCCGTGGGCGTGCTTCATGACGCCACGGGTGAGCTTAACGGGGCGCAACTCGTTGGCGGCGCGATCGTTGGCGCGGTTGACCTGCATGTACTCCATAGAAATTTCCTTTCGGCAAAAGATGTGGCGAAGGCTTTGGCGGCTGCCTTACATCTATTTCAGCTCATCGATATCGATATGTTCGATGCTCTTGAGCGGCTGACCAAAGATAAAGCTGCCCGCCACCGCAAACTCGGCAATGTTATCGGCCGTCGTGGCAAAACGATGCTGCGGCTCGGCGGCGTCGCCCGCCAGCTGCTCGCGGCGCGTGAGGATATCGGTCAGCTCGCGCGTGGTCTCCTCGGCGGAACTCACGACGCGCACCCCAGGCCCCAGCGCATGGCGGATAGGTCCCACCAACAGCGGGAAATGCGTACAGCCGAGCACCACGGTATCGATACCGTGGTCGCGCAGCGGCTCAACCGTGGCACCCACCAGCGCACGCACGGCAGGCGTATCGAAGATGTCCTCGTTCTCAAGCCACTGTTCCTGCAGATGTGCACCCGAGGCGAGCTCGTGTTCGACAACCTCGACAAAGCTCGAGGCAGGACAGCCGTATACATCGACGCCGGCATCCAGGTCCTGAATGGCGCGCGTGTAGGCGCCCGAGCGAATAGTGAGGTTGGTGGCGAGCACGCCCACGCGACGCGTACGCGTGCTGTTGATTGCCGCACGGGCACCCGGCGCGATCACACCGATCACGGGAACGTCGAGCACCTGCTGGGCCAGACGCAAGGCCGCAGCGGTCGCCGTGTTGCAGGCGATGACCATAATCTTGACGTCGTGCTTCGAAAGCCAACGACCCGCCTGCAACGCAAACGAGCGCACCTCATCCTCGGTACGGGTGCCGTAGGGGCAGCGCTTGGTGTCGCCAAAGTAGTAGACGGACTCGTGCGGCAACGCCGTCGCAATCGCGCGCGCAACCGTCAGACCGCCCAACCCAGAATCGAACACGCCAATCGGGCGCGTGTCACCTGCCGAATTCTCGATATCGGACATTACCTCACCAGTCTCTCTCGAAAAGACATGTCCAAGTGCGGCGACGCCGCGCTACGAACGCGCCGCGACCAGCAGCTCTGCCGTCGCCGCCCAACCATCGACAATTTTGCCGCGCGTAACGAAAGCGTTCTCGCAAGCAGCCAGGAACTCGGGCGCGCCGGCGCTCGTCAGGCCATTCTCGACCAGGCAGAACGTGCCCACGTGATCGGCCATGTAGAAGTCGGACTCGGAATCGCCGAGCGCGAGCGTCTCCTCGCGCTCGATCCCCAGGTGCTCGCAGAAGCGCGCGATGGCAACGCCCTTGTTGAGACCCGCGGGGTTGATGTTGAATGCGCGACCGTCCTCGACGCGATCGAGCTCGAGCGTCGTCGGCTTGGACAGGTGAGTCAGATGGCCGTTGCAAGCCCAGATCAGACCGCAGCCGGCCTCGTCCAGGATGGCCTGAACCTCATCGTCGGGCACATCGCCGCGCATGCCGACGGTGACCTCACGGTATTTGTAGCCGGTCGACATGTCGTTGTGATACTCGATCTTGTGCGGCCAGCGGGCGAGGATCTTCTCGCACACGCCGGTCTGCTCGATCACCTGGTGCGGCGTGAGGCCGCAAGAGGAGTCGTAGGGCATGTCGCCGGTCAGATACTCCCAATCGTTGGCTTTGAGGTCGTACATAACCAGACCGCCCATCTCGCCAATGTAGGAGTTGAGGCCGAGCACGCGCGCGTCCTCGTGGATCATGGTACGGTTGCGGCCCGAGGTGGGAACCACCTGAATACCAGCGCGAGCGAGCGCCACGACGGCCTCGACGAGTTTGGTCGAGGGGTTGCCGTCGTTGTCGCGCAGCACGCACGAGCCGGGTGCAAGCATCGTGGCGTCCAGGTCGGTAAAGACGTATTTGACCTTGGCCAAGCGCTCGCGCATCTCGCCCGAAAGCTCGGCAACGGTCGGCAGGGTATTGTGGGACATGGTTACTCCGTTTACGTAGAAGGGTTTGGACTTGGACGGCATGTTTTGATTGAGGGAACACGCTTATGGCGACAGCGCACTCAGGGCGCCGCCGCCATCATGGTTCATTAGTCAAACTGGGTAACATCGATCAGGCGATTGGCCAGCGAAAGGTCGCTCTCGATGGGCACGAACTCGTCGCCCACGTGCATGAGCTCCTCGTCACCCTTTGCCAGCAGCAAGACAATGGTGGGAGCATCGGGGTTGACGTACTCCTCGCGCGCCGCCTTGAACGCCGCATGCACAGCGGCTTCGCGGTCGAGGATGATCTTGTTCGGCGTATCGTCGGGAACATGCTCGGCAAGCTCGCGACAGACCTTCATCGGGTCCTCGTGAGCTGGATCCTCGTTCGTAAAGATCATCAGGTCGGAATACGGTGCGGCCTCGCGTGGCAATTGCTCGCGGCGCTCCTGCGCCTTGCCGCCGGCGGCGCCAAACAGCGCAATGACGGGGCTAGCGGGAAACGCGCGCTTGACCGACGAGAAAAGCGAACGGAACGAAAGCTGGTTGTGCGCATAGTCAACGACGCAGATCACGCGGCCGTCCTTCGACTCCACGACCTCCATGCGGCCCGGCACACGCAGTTTGGAGAGGCCCTTCTTGATAGCCTCGATACCGATGCCGATCTCGCGCGCAGCGGCGATAGCGACCAGCGCGTTTTCCACGTTAAAGTCGCCCGCGATACCCAGCAGGACCTTCTCCCCCGCCTCGGGCTCGTCGGCGCTCATGCCGTGCAAGTTGAACTCGATGTTAAAGCCGAGCATGCGGACATCGCTCGCCCACAGGCTTGCCTCGGGATGCTCGACGCCAACGGTCACCAAGCGCTCGGCCGTCGACGCTGCCTCTAGCACACGGTCAACCTCATCGGTGCCCAGATTCACCACGGCGGTCTTTGCCTGGTCAAAGATCCTAAGCTTGCTCTCAAAATAATCCTCAAACGTGGGGTGTTCAATCGGCGAGATGTGGTCGCGGCCGATGTTGAGGAAGCACGCCACGTCAAACGGCAGATTCTCGACGCGTTGGTACTTGAGCGCCTGGCTCGAGACCTCCATGACCATGGACTGGCGACCGGACGTGCGGCAGTTGGCGATATGGCGCCAGATCTCGGGGGCCTCGGGCGTAGTATTGGTGCTCTCGTAGCACTCGATGCCATCGTCGGTACTCACCGAGCCGATCATGCCGCAGGACTCGCCCGCCGCTTTGATAATCGACTGGAGCATAAAAGCGGCCGTGGTCTTTCCCTTGGTGCCGGTGATGCCCACGATCTTGACGTCGTGGTCGGGACGGTCGTAGACCTCCGGCGGCAACAGGGCCATGGCCGTGCGAACACTATCAACAACCAGCATCGCAGCACCGCTCTCCTGCGCCAGCGGCTCCAGAGACTCGACCAGCGACTCCTCGCACACAAATGCGACGGCGCCCGCATCGAGCGCCATGCTCAAAAACGCGGGCTTAAAGGCAGCACCTTTGCAAAAGAATACGTCACCTGCCGAGACCGCGCGCGAATCAAACGAGCAGCCGGTCACGGCGCGCTCGTCAACCTGCTCTGATGCGCGCAGCTCGCCGCACACATCGAGAAGCTTGGCAAGCGTATCGACCGTGGTCACGGTCGCGGAATCCGAATGGTGCATCTTTCACCTTTCTCAGCCATTTGGCAGGGACGGTTTTATAGTAACTGAAACGCACCCACGCAAAAACGGCTCCCGGAGGAGCCGTTACGCGCAGGCGTTCGTAAGCCGAGGCTAGGCAGCCTGAACAGCGGGCTGGTCCTCGTCGATAAAGAAGCGCTTGTACCACACTAGGAACACGAGCGGCGTATAGATCTTGCGCTGGAAATCGCCCTTGCCCGCAAAGTGCAGATCGAGCAGGTGCATGAGCTCGTCGGTATTGAAGAACTCGCTTGCCCACGGCGCGGTGAAGTACTCCTTGACATAGTCGTACCACTTTTGCTCGCGCAGCCAGTAGACAATCGGCACCGGGAAGCCCACCTTGGGACGGGTGGCCCACTCATCGGGCAGCGACTTGTTGGCAGCGTGGCGGAGTACCTGCTTGTTGCCGTTCTCGTTGATGCGGTAGCGATCGGGAATGTGCTCGGCGAACTCCATGACTTTGCGGTCCAGGAAGGGCACGCGCAGCTCCAGCGAGTGCGCCATGCACATCTTGTCAGCCTTGAGCAGAATGTCGCCCGGGAGCCACATGTTCATGTCCAGGTACTGCTTCTTGACCAGTTCGGGCTGACCCTTCACGCGTGCGTAGATGGGTGCAGCGAGCTCGAAGGCGCCGTCGCCGGTGTTGTACTCGGGCTTGAGCACGCCGTCGACCTCGCGCTCCGGCCATACCAGAGCCTGTCCCAGGAACGACTTCTCGGGGATCTCGGCACCCTTGACCAGGAAGTTATGTCCCTTGAAGTACGGCATATGCAGCGCCAGGTTACCGAGCGCGCGACGGATGGGCAGCGGCACCATCTTTTTGTACTTGCGCACCGGGACCGTATCCTCGTAGTAGGCGTAGCCGCCAAAGAGTTCGTCGGCGCCTTCGCCCGAAAGCACGACGGTGACGTCCTTGCGAGCCATCTCGGCCAAGAACCACAGCGGCACAGAAGACAGGTTGGACTGCGGCTCGTCCATGTGATACTGGATGTCCTCGAGCGCACCGAAGAACTCGTCGGCGGTAATCATCTTGCGGACGTTCTCGACGCCGAGCTTATCGGAAAGCTCCTTGGCGTAGTTGGTCTCGTTGAAGTTCTTGTAGTCAAAGCCCACCGAGAAGGTCTTGTCGGGCATGAGGCAAGCGGCAATATAGCTGGAGTCGACGCCGCCGGAGAGGAACGACGCGACCTTGACGTCGGCGATGCGATGGGCCTCGACACTCTCGTGCACGACCTCGTCCAGCTCATCGACATACTCTTCGAACGGCTTCTCGACGGCAGAGTAATCGCAATCCCAGTAGCGCTCGATGTTCATCTTGCCGGTCGGGATATCGACGGTAAAGTAGTGCGCCGGCGGCAGCTTGTAGACACCCTCGAAGAAGGTCTCCTCGGTTGCCGAATACTGCAGCGTCATGTACGGACGCAGAGCCTTTTTGTTGACCGCCTTGTGGAAGTGCGGGTAGTCCAGGAAGCTCTTGATCTCGGAACCAAAGAGCACGCCCGGAGCGCCGTCGCCCGCATCGGCCATGGGATAGTAGTAGAGCGGCTTGATGCCAAAGATGTCGCGGGCGCCAAAAAGCTTGTTCTTCTTTTTGTCCCAGATGACGAAGGCGTACATACCGCGCAGGCGATCGAGAACGGCCTCGCCCCACTCCTCGTAGCCGTGCAGGAGGCTCTCGGTGTCGGCGCCGCAGTGGAACTTGTAGCCCTTGGCCTCGAGCTCAGAACGGAGTTCTTGGAAGTTGTAGATCTCGCCGTTGAAGACAATGACGACGCTACCGTCCTCGTTGGCCATGGGTTGGGCGCCAGCCTCGGTCAGGTCGAGGATCGACAGGCGGCGGAAGCCGAGGGCAACGCGGCCGTCGATAAACTGACCGCCCATGTCGGGACCGCGATGGACGATGCGATCCATCATCTTGGTGAGCACCTCGGATTGGTTATCCGTCCCACCGACAAAACCGACAAAACCGCACATATACTATCCCCTCTGCTGTTGCTGGGCATCAAATCGAATCAGTAGCTTTTGAGTATACCCGAGGGCGTAAAGAGGGGCGGAATGTTCAGGCAATCTCAACTGAATCAGCTCCGCTGTGACACGCGCGAGTTACCTTTAATGGATATGAGGTGAATGAGGCGATTGTTTTGCTATACTCTCTCCGCACGGGCGATTGGCGCAACGGTTAGCGCAGGTGCTTTACACGCACAAGGCTGGGGGTTCGAATCCCTCATCGCCCACCACTGAATTGGAAACGGTCCTCGCAAGGGGACCGTTTTTGCTTGCGCCCGGTGCATGGGATTCGAACCCGCCAGCACGTCTGTCACAAAGGCCGTGGCCAAATAATGGCAAAAATGAATACTGCTACTTTGTTTGCAACATATAAAAAGATAGTATTTGCTTAAGTTACGCAGCATATGTCCATTATTAGGACTAACAGTTGGATCAAAATCGTGCATTCATCGCCATTTCGACTTGCCATCTGGCCTTATTAGTCCAAAATTGCTGCTACCAAATCGGTAACACTACTCATATTTGATGTTATTTGACCAGCAGGTCTCCCTGCCTTAGCGAATCTAAGGCAAAACGGGCTCCAGACCGCTGAATCATGCCACATAGGACACGCCCGCAGTCCGGAACCCGGTCCAAATTGAGGTATTGCGCTGCGTTAGCCCAAAACGTCCGACAGAATCTCGACCAAACTGTCCACGTCGGCTTCCTCGCACACGAGCGGCGGAAGAAAGCGCAGCGTATGAGCGCCCGTAGCGTTGATCACGGCACCAGCCCCCAACGCACGGGCCACAACGTCGTGTGCATCACCCGCAGCATCATCCAGATCGCAGCCGAGCATCAAGCCACGGCCACGTACCTCGGTCACGTGCGACAGCTTGGCAAGTTTTGCCTCCATATAGGCGCCCACCTTGGCAGCATGCTCGGCATAATCGCCGCGCACAAGCACGGAGAGCGTCGCGGCACACGCCGCGATGGCCAAGCAGCTACCGCCGAAGGTCGAACCATGATCGCCGGGCTTAAAGACGTCGGCGATTTCCTTCTTTGCCACCACGGCACCCATGGGCACGCCGTCGGCAATGCCCTTGGCAAGGCTCATAATGTCGGGCTCCACGCCATAGGTCTGGAACGCAAACGGCTTACCCGTGCGAAAGATTCCGCACTGGACCTCGTCGGCGATAAGCACGGCACCCACCTCGTGCGCCAAGTCGCGCGCCGCAGCCATAAACTCCTCGGTCATGGGATGCACACCGCTCTCGCCCTGGATCGGCTCGAGCATCACAGCACAGATTTCACTGCCCAACTGCTTAAAGATTGCACGCAGCTCATCCACATCGTTGGGCGTACAGGCCACAAAGCCACCCGGCAGCGGGCGGAAACTGTCCTGCAGCCAATCCTGCATGGTCGCGGCAATGGTCTCGAGCGTACGACCGTGAAAGCCGCCGCGCATGCACACGATGGTGTTGCCACCGTTGCCGGCACGCTTGGCGTACAGACGCGCGAGCTTCATCGAGCCCTCGTTGGCCTCGGCACCGGAATTGGCAAAGAACGTCTCCCACACCTGCTCGCCCGCAGCCGGAGCGCCAAGTGCCGCCGCTGTGGTCTCGTCGCCGGCGGCAATCGCGTCGGCAAGCACGCGCGCACCGTCCGTATCGTCGTTAGCGAGTTTGGACAGCAGCGCCGCGACCTGGCCACGCTGCTCGATGTAGAAGTAATTGGAGACATGCATGAGCTTTTTGGTCTGCGCCTCGAGCGCCGACAGCACTGCCGGGTTGCCGTGGCCAAGGCTGCACACACCGATACCAGCAAGAAAGTCAAGATACTCACGGCCATCGTCGCCGGTGAGCTTCATGCCGCGGCCTTCGACAAACTCGACCGGCGAGCGGCCAAAGGTGTGCATGACGTAGTGGGACTCGAGTGATTGTTGTGCTGCAAGTGACATGAGATACCTTTCGTTAAGCGCCAGGTAGCGCGGAGTTTGGGCGTAATGGCGTAGCAATTTCGAGCCGGCTAGACCGTTTGAAGCTTCTCGACCTCGTCGAGGTTCTCGGTCAGGCGCGCTGCAAAGGTCGAAAGCGGGTGCGGGTGCGTATCGAACTCGTAGGCCGTCTCGGTGGAATGGATCACGGTACCGACGCCGGCATCGGTCAGCAGCTCCAGGAGCAGAGAATGCGGCGTGGTACCGTTAATGATGTGGGCACGAAATACGCCGCCGGCAAGCGCATCGACGGCCGCACGCAGCTTGGGAATCATGCCCTTATCGACCTCCCCGCCGTAGAGCATCTCGTTAACCTCGTCGAGCGTTAGGTTAGAGATAAGCGAATCCTTATCGCTAAAGTCCTTGTACAGGCCATCGACGTCGGTCAAAAAGATCGCCTTATGCGCATGAAGCGCCGCCGCAACGGCACCAGCAGCGGTATCGGCATTGATGTTGAAGAATCCGCCGTCCTCCCCCGCCGCGACGGTAGCGATAACGGGAATGTACTCGCTATCGAGCAAGCGCTCGATATAGTCGGTGTTGACGTGCGTCACTTTGCCCACGCGACCGAGCTCGGGGTCGAGCGGCTCGGCGATGAGCGTGCCGGCATCACTGCCCGACACGCCTACGGCCAAATTACCGTGGTGGTTGATGGCAGCGACCAGCTCCTGGTTAACCTTGCCGCCCAGCACCTCGCGCACGATATCCATAGTCGCCGGCGTGGTCACGCGCTGACCGTTCTTAAACTCGACGGGAATATCGTAATGGCTCAGCGCCTCGTTGATGGCCTTGCCGCCGCCATGCACGATGACGGGGCGCATGCCGATGATCTTGAGCAAAACGATGTCGCTCATCACGTCGCGGCGCAGTTGCTCATCGACCATGGCGGCTCCGCCATACTTGATAACGACCGTCTTGCCGGTCAGGTTTTTAATCCACGGCAGTGCTTCGAACAGCAGCTGCGCGGTTGCTTCGTTGGATTCGCTCGAACGACAATCGCGTGCGAATTTCATAATCTGCCTCGTCTTTCGTTTCGTTATCGCGCCGTGCTCCGCTGTCCGCAATCGCGGCAAGATGCGCAGCGTGCCTGGAATCTAGGAACGGTAGTCACCGTTGATGGAGATGTACTCGTGCGTAAGGTCGCAGGTCCACACGGTCGTCGCCGCGTCGCCTGCACCCAGGTCAGCCGAGATCACGATCTCGGGCGCCTCAAAACGTCGCAGAGCCTCGTCCTCGTCAAAGGGAACGGTCAGGCCATCGCGGCAGACCGGCATGCCCATCATGTCGATGGAAACGTCTTCCTGATTAAACTTCACGCCGCACTTGCCAAGCGCCATGGCAACGCGGCCCCAGTTGCAGTCGTGGCCAGCGATGCAGGTCTTGACGAGTGGCGAGTTGGCGACGGCACGGGCAGCGATATCGGCTTCCTCGTCGTTGGCGGCACCGGTAACGTTAACCGTCACGAGCTTCGAAGCACCCTCGCCATCGGCCGCGATGTTGCGCGCCAGGCTCTCGCACACCTCATGCACGGCAAAGGCCAGCTCGTCGAAGGCGTCAGAGCCCTCGACAATAGGCTCGGCATCTGCGGCAGCAGCGCCAGAAGCAAGCATGATACAGGTGTCGTTGGTCGAGGTATCGGAATCGACCGTCACCTTATTGAAGGTCTGCTTAACGGTCGAGAGCAACAGGGCGTGGAGCGCCGCCGGCTCGACGGGGGCATCGGTAGTAATGACCGCGATCATGGTGGCCATATTGGGCATAATCATGCCCGAGCCCTTGCACATGCCGCCCACCGTATAAGCGTTGCCCGCATGGCTCGCAGCCTCACTGCGGTAGCGAACGGCATACTCCTTGGAGTGGGTATCGGTCGTCATGATGGCACGAGCTGCAGCGGCACCGCCATGGGCAGAGAGTGCCTCGTATGCAGACGGAACGGCTGTCTCAAACGTGTCGATCGGCAGAATCTGTCCAATCACACCCGTGGAGGCAACCAGGATCTGCTGGGGCTCACAGCCGATGACCTGCGAGGCGATGTTGCACGTCTCGCGCGCGCAGGCAAGGCCCGTCTCACCGGTGGCCGCGTTGGCGTTACCGGAGTTGACCGAGACACCGGCGATGATGCCATAGCCCTTATCGGCACCGCCCAGATTGGCGCGGCTCACCTGCACGGGCGCTGCGCAAAAGCGGTTGGTCGTAAACACACCGGCGCCGGGACAGGGTTTATCGGGCACGACGAGCGCGTAATCCAAGCGCTCGGGATTCTTGCGAAAACCTGCATGAATACCCGCGGCCTTAAAGCCGGCCGCTGCCGTAACGCCGCCCTCGACGGCGCGAATCTTGATATCGAGCTGCTCTATATTCATCGTCCCTACGACTCCTTATATCAAATAAAAAAGCGGGCATCGGCTGGCACGCCATACCGGTCGCAACTACTAGACCAGCTTAAAAGTGGCGCCCAACTCGATACCCGACTACCAAATCGTTAACAATCGAATGTGCTACACCGGGCACGCCACTGTGGGCAAGCCTCGTCGCTCATCAAATCCAAAGATGATATTGGCACACTGGACCGCCTGGCCCGCAGCACCCTTGCACAGATTGTCGATTGCACCTGTCGCCACCAGCACGCCTGCGCGCTTGTTGAGCGCAAGGCCAATCTGGGCGGCATTGGTGCCGACGACCGAGTCCGTCTTGGGCTGCTGGCCGGCATCGAGCACGCGCACAAAAGTACGACCGGCGTAGAACTGCTTGTAATAGTCGACGACGTCCTCAAGGGTCAGTGTGTCGAGAGCCTGCGGTGCGAGCGGCAACGTCACCGTGGAGAGCAGACCGCGCTTGAGCGGTGCCAGATGCGGGGTAAAGACGATGCGGTCGGCCAGGCCAAGAATCTGCTCGATCTCGGGCGTATGACGATGCTTACCCACGCCATAGGCCTCCAGGTTCTCGTCCGCGCTGCAAAAATGAGTGCGGGCGTTACAGGACTTACCAGCACCCGTCACGCCGCTAATGGCATCGACGATTACGGGGCCGTTCTCGGCCACCCACCCCGCGCGCACGGCAGGCGCGGCAGCAAGACTCGTTGCGGTGGGGTAGCAACCGGCGCAGGCAACCAGCACGGACTTGCCGCCAGCATAATCGGATGCGGCGGTCTCCAAGTCCCGACAGAACAGCTCGGGCAGGCCGAAAGCGCGGGTCTTGAGCAGCTCGGGGCTCGTGTGCTCGGCGGCATACCATGTCTCGAACACGGCCGGATCGCTCAGGCGGTAATCGGCAGACAAGTCGAAGCAGGAAACGCCTGCGGCAAGCAGTGCGGGCACCTGTGCCATGGCGGCGGTGTGCGGCACGGCCAAAAAGACAGCGTCGCAGGATGTAAGCTCGGGAGCATCGTGCGTCGTGAAGACAAGATCGCTCACGCCGGCGAAACTCGGATACACCACGGACAGCGGCTGGCCGGCATCGGCATTGGACGTGATGGCGACAAGTTCAAGCTCGGGATGGCCGAGTACGAGGCGAATGAGCTCGGCACCGGCATATCCTGCCGCACCGACGATTCCAACCTTCAAAGACATATCAGACTCCTTGTCTGCGATTTATGCACCGATGCGCATTTCGCAGTGGTCGTTATGAAGTGGGTTGAAACTTTAGCACCAAAAGATGCATTTATACGCAAATCTTTTGCATATTCATGCATTGAAACAAACCAGACACATTCACGCGAAGGAATTGACAAACAGAGCGGGCCCCGTATTGACCGGCGCTCCTAACGACACCGGGCAATACGGGGCCCGCCCATGCGAAAACTAAGTTGTTAGGATGAGCCAGCTGGCTAGAGCTCGACCGGCACCCATTCGTCGTGATTGCAGATAAAAGCCTCGGGATCCTCGACGCTAAAGAAGACGAGCGTGGGGTCGTTAGGTCCCTCATAGTGCTCGCTCAAGCGCTCAAGATGTTTCCATCCGGCCTCGCGCATTTCGCTCGAAGCCCGGTCTTCCAGCCCCGCACGCCCGCGCAGGATCAACCAACCATGGCCCGGCCACCAACTCGTGGCCTCAAAGCGCTGGTTTTGCAGCAGCTCCTGCCACACATCTTTGGTGCGCGCTGTCACAAACCACAGCTTGCCATCCTGGATCTGTGCAAACGAGAACGGACGCACATGCGGCTGCCCGTCCACGCTCGTCGCCAGATACCACGCCGGCACCGACGTCAGATACTCCAACACCGTATTCAATCCGTCCACGTTTCCTCCTGCCACTAGCTAATTCGGAACGGGTAGTTAATTTGAGACGCGCTAGAGCTCCAGATGCTCTTCGCTGCCGTCGATATCGCAGAAGCGGGCGGCGATATTGCGGACCGAGAAAAACGCAAGGCGACCGTCGTTGGCGCTCTCGTGATTCTCGCCAATGCCCACCATGTGCTTAAAGCCTGCTTCGCGAACGCGGTCGCTCACGACTGCATCGTCCTCGAGCGCGGCCTCGCCGGACAATACGATCCAGCACTCCCCCGGCTTCCAGCCCGAAAGCTCAAACTTGGGGTTCGCGCCGAGCTCTGCCCACACGTCCTTGTCGCGCGACGTGCAAAACCACAGCTTGCCGTTATCGACCATGGCAAACGAGAACGGCCTTACGCGCGGCTGATGCCCATCGTTCGCATCAGTCGTAGCCAGAAACCACGCGGGGATGCGCCTGAGGTATGTGCAGGCGCGCTCGAGTTGGGCCGTACGGTCGATATCGGTCATAGGAATCCCTTTCTTGCGCTCGAATCGCGCCTAAACAAGTTGCAAATTGACAACGAGAACCACTGCCACCAGCAGCGCCGTTGCCACCGCGGCCAGCGCATCGACGCGGCCAAACATAAGCGCATGCAGTCGCGTACGCCCCTGCTCGCCATGGTAGCAACGTGCATCCATAGCGGCAGAAAGTGTCTCGGCATGACGAAATACGCCCGTGAACAGCGGAATTGCCACGCTGGCGAGCATGCGCACGCCGCCGAGCAGACCACCCGTCACGCGCGCGCCGCGACTTGCCTGCGCGTCCGCCGTCTGCTTCATCTCGGTGGCAAACTGCGGCATAAAACGCAGCGCGATGCCCATGATCATGCCGAGCTCGTGTGCCGGAAGCCCCACGCGCGCAAGCGGCGCGAGCAAACGCTCAAAGCCTGCCGTGAGATCGAGCGTGGGCGTGGTGAGCGTAATAGCGCTCATGCCGGCCATCATCAGGGTCAGGCGGCACGCCATAAACCCGGAGGAATGCAGCGAGCCCTCGCTTATCTGCAAAAAGCCGAGCTGCCACAGGATGTGCCCGCTCTGGTCGGTAAATAGGTTGAGCACCGCGACCACCACGACGATCGCCAGCAGCGGCGCCATCGATGACAGGACACGGCGAAGCGGCACCCAGGACACGGTATAGATCAGCACAACGAAAATTGCGACCAGGACCAGTCCGCGGAAGCTACTGACCGTGAGCGTCGTGATCAGAAACACAAAGCCCAAGAGCAACTTGGTTCGCGGGTCCAGGCGGTGGATTGCACTATCGCCGGGATAGTAGCTGCCAAACGAAAACGCCTCCATTAGCAGCCCTCCTCTCGCGCGATCGTTTCGGATTTGGCCCTGTCCGAGACGTTAGAAGAACCGTCTGAGCGACCGATCAGCAAATCTGCCAACTCGTCGGCCAACGACTCAACCGTATAGAGCCCGTCGCAACGCAGCGGCACGCCCGCTTCCGCTAGCGCCAGCGCCATGCGCTGGGCAGCGGGAACACCCAAGCCGATTGATTTAAGCTCATCCGCATGCGCAAAAACCTGAGCGGGCGTGCCCTCGGCAAACACCGCGCCTTCGTTCATCACAACGATGCGGTCGCAGCAATTGGCCAGGTCATCCATACTGTGCGAAACCATGACAACGGTCAGGCCCTCATCATGAAGACAGCCAATGAGCTCCAGGAAATCCCTGCGGGCCGCCGGATCGAGACCTGCCATGGGCTCATCGAGCACCAGCACCTCGGGCTCCATAGCAAGCACACCGGCAAACGCCACACGCCGCTGCTGTCCGCCCGAGAGCTCAAAGGGACTCTTGTCGCCTATCGTGGCAAGGTCGAGGCCCACGCGTGCGAGCGATGACGCAACGCGGCGCGCGACCTCGTCTTGCGACAGGCCAAGATTGTGCGGACCAAATGCCACGTCCTGCACCACGGTCTCGGCAAACAGCTGCCGCTCGGGATATTGAAACACCACGCCGACCTTAGCCTTAACCGCGGCGGCATCCTTCTTTTGCGACAGGTCGAGCCCCAGTGCGTAAACGCTCCCCTCCTGTGGTCGGATTAATCCGTTGAGATGCTGAACCAGCGTGGATTTACCCGAACCGGTATGGCCCGCCAGGCCCAGGAACTCGCCGCGACGCACCGTCAAAGACACGTCGTGAAGTGCCCACGGACTGCTGGGGTCGTTTCCCCAGAGAGCCTGTTTGTTCGATTTGCCCGCAGTGACCGAGCGCTTATGCCAGCGACGGCGCTCGCGCGGACTGAGCGAATAGCTGTACGAAACATGGGATAGCTCGATGACGGGCTCCGACGCGTTGTCCTCGTTGGCTGCCGGAACAGTGCCGTCAGCGATTTCCAACTGGGATGCGAAAGGCTGCCCCGCGGTGCCTGCCTCACTTCGCTCGGTATAGGCCCGTGCAATCTCGGCAACCATATCCGCCTCGCGCACCTGCGCATGAACGGGCACGCCCTTCGCACGAAGTGCCATGCCCAAACGGCACGACTCCGGCATATCCAAGTTCAACCGCGCAAGCTCATCTGCCCGTGTCAGAATCTCCTCGGGCGTACCGAGCATGGCAACGCGCCCCGCCTGAAACACCGCGACTCGATCGGCCTCGGCGGCCTCTTCCATAAAGTGCGTGATCATCACGATGGTCATACCACGGTCATGGAGGGCGCGGCAGGCCTTCATGAGGCCCTTGCGTCCACGCGGATCGAGCATCGAGGACGCCTCGTCCAAGATGAGCACGCGCGGTTCCATGGCAAGCACGCCGGCAAGCGCCACGCGCTGCTTTTGGCCACCCGAAAGCGCATGGGTCTCGTGGCGCTCAAAGCCCACCAGGCCCACGGCCTTCAGCACATCCCGCACACGCTGCGCGATCTGGGCCGATGGCACGCCCAAGTTTTCGGGACCAAAGGCAACATCGTCCTCGACAAGCGTCGCCACCAGCTGATCATCCGGGTTCTGGAATACCATGCCCGCAGTCGAGCGAATGTCGTAGACCAGCTCGGGGTCGGACGCATCCATGCCATCGATGCGCACCGTGCCGGCATCGGGCTGCAGCAGCGCATTCAGGTGCTTGGCAAACGTCGACTTGCCCGACCCGTTTCCGCCGAGGATGCAGAAAAACTCGCCATCCTCGATGTTCAGATCGACACCATCGAGCGCTTTCGCAGCGCCGTCGTAGCTAAATGAGATGCCCCGACACTCAATCATGCGCGGCCTTTGACCTGGTCCTTTTTAGGCGTAATGAGGTTGGAGACTGCCTTATACACCGCCAGCGTCAACACCGAGTTAAGCACGGTCTTGATAAGGTTGAACGGCAGCACGGCAGGAATCATAAGCGGGGCAATCACATCGACCGAACCATACCAGAACCAAACGCCAATGGTCAGATTCGCAACCATAGAAAGCGCCGTAGCGGCAATAACGCCCAGCGCCAGGCCAATCACGGCACCCTTGTAGGTGTGCATCTTCTGATAGACGATAGCCGCAGGCAAAATATAGCCCATCGTGGCAACCAAGTTCATAAGCGCGCCGACCCAGTCGCCCGTGGTGAGCGCATGGATAACGATCGCCATAGCGGCAACAGCGGTGCCGGCACCAGGCCCATACGCAAATCCACACACCATCGCCGGCACCAGCGACGGGTCATACGTCAAAAACGGCGCCGAAGGAAGGATGGGCAGCTGCACATACATAAAGAGCGCGCCCAGGGCACACATCAGCGCCATGGTTACGAGCTGTTTGGTGCTCCACCTATTCGTGTTCTCAAAATGGATATGCTGTGACTGTTCAGACATAAGATCACCTGCCTCTTTCATCCGGACTCTAACCGTTGGTACTGGGATCTCACCAGTTCAGCCGGCATGCGAACCAACACACGCACGGGTCGCGGACTCATCGGCTCGGTCGCAGACGCCTCGCCTGCGCCACGGCACCCCTTTGGCACCGCCCGATTTACCGCCAGTGGGGAATTCCACCCCGCCCTGAAACAGCAATTGCAAGTGTAGCACGAGCAATCACTCGCGCAAGTATGCCGAGGGTAATTTATGGTGGGGATCAGCTGCCGCAACAACCACGTTCCCCACCCATCCCAAAGTAACGCGCTTTTCGCGGCAAAGCCGCGAAACAGCGAAAGGGACACGTATCCCCATCAACCACATTCTCCGCCCACGCCGACCTCAAGGCCGTAAACGCAGGGGATCCGGGGGCGGGACGGGGTTTCTCTCCGGAACATTCCGCAGGACGCAAAGAGGCTCCGCAGCGCGAAGCGCGATGCGGAGCCTCTTTGCATGTCCGAGGACGTTCCGGAGAGAAACCCCGTCCCGCCCCCGGATCCCCGGTGGGAGTTCTAGACCTTGTCGGCCTTAGTACATACCGCCGCCCTGCTGACCAGCGGTAGCAGCAGCGATAGCATCCTCAAGCTGAGTGTTCTTGGGCACATCGGAGACGGTGGCCTCGGTGATGAGGATCAGGCTGGCGACAGAAGCAGCGTTCTGCAGGGTGACGCGGCTGACCTTGACGGGGTCGAGGACGCCCATCTCGATCATGTCGCCCCACTCGCCGTTGGCAGAGTTGAGACCCTGGCCGGCGGGCAGCTCGGCGACCTTGTCGACCACGACAGCGCCCTCAAAGCCAGCGTTCTTGGCGATGGTGGCGACCGGAGCGGTCAAAGCCTTCTTGACGATGTCGACGCCGATCTTCTCCTCGGGGTCGTCGATCTCGACAGCGTCGAGCGCAGGAGCAGCGTCCATGAAGGCGACGCCGCCGCCAGCGACAATGCCCTCCTCGACAGCAGCGCGGGTAGCCTGCAGGGCGTCCTCGACACGGTGCTTGATCTCCTTGAGCTCGGACTCGGTAGCAGCTCCGACCTTGATGACGGCAACGCCACCGGAGAGCTTGGCCAGGCGCTCCTGGAGCTTCTCGCGGTCGAAGTCAGAGGTGGTGTTCTCCATCTCGCCCTTGATCTGAGCGATACGGGCGTCGATGGCCTCCTTGGAGCCAGCGCCGCCGACGACGACGGTGTTGTCCTTGGAGATGGTGACGGACTTAGCGGTACCGAGCATATCGGCGGTGATGTCAGCGACCTTCACGCCCAGCTCATCCAGAGCAGCCTGACCACCGGTGAGGACGGCGATGTCCTCGAGGATGCGCTTGCGGCGATCGCCGTAACCCGGAGCCTTGACGGCGCAGACGTTGAGGGCGCCGCGGATCTTGTTGAGGACGAGGGTGGGCAGAGCCTCGCCGTCGATGTCCTCAGCGATGATGAGCAGGCCACGGCCAGCACGCTGGACAGCCTCGAGAACGGGCATGATGTCCTGAACGCTGGAGATCTTCTGGTCGGTGATGAGGATGTACGGATCCTTCATCACGGCCTCCATGCGGTCGTTGTCCGTGACGAAGTAAGCGGAGACATAGCCCTTGTCGAACTGCATGCCCTCGACGGTGTCGATGGTGATGTCGAACGTCTGGGAATCCTCGACGGTGATGACGCCGTCCTTGCCCACGACCTCCATGGCCTCGGCGATCTTCTCGCCGACCTCGGGGTCACCGGCGGAGATGGTACCGACGGAAGCGATCTGCTCCTTGGTCTCGACCGGCTTGGCCTGCTTCTTCATCTCGGCGACGGCGGCGTTGACGGCCTTGTCGATGCCGCGACGGATGGCCAGCGGGTTGGCGCCAGCGGCGACGTTGCGCAGACCGTCGTTGACGATGGCCTGGGCGAGCAGAGTTGCGGTGGTGGTGCCGTCACCCACGGTGTCGTTGGTCTTGGTGGCAACCTCCTTCACCAGCTGGGCACCCATGTTCTCGATGTTGTCCTCGAGCTCGATCTCCTTGGCGACAGAAACGCCGTCGTTGGTGATGGTCGGGGCACCGAACGTGCGCTGCAGCGCAACGTAGCGACCCTTGGGGCCCATGGTGACGGTAACGGCGTCGGCCAGAGTGTTGACGCCCTTGGCGAGCTTAGCGCGGGCATCGGTGTTGAACGTAATGTTCTTTGCCATGGTAGGTAATCCTCCAAAAGAAATGTGACTCGCGTCGCCGCTTCCGAGTCCTATGCGGCGGGCGCGTTCAAAGACGAATCAGAGATTCTGACGAGACTAGGCCTCGACGACAGCGTAGATGTCGTCGGCGCGCATCAGCAGATACTTCTCGCCGTCGACCTTGACCTCGTTGCCACCGAACTTACCGTAGATGACAACGTCACCGACCTTGACGTCCATGGGGATGCGCTCACCCTTGTCGTTGACCTTGCCGGCGCCAACGGCAACGATGGTGCCGCGCTGCGGCTTCTCCTGAGCGTTGCTGGCGATATACAGACCAGAAGCGGTCTTCTGCTCGGCCTCGTCGGGCTTGACCAGAACACGATCTGCAAGCGGCTTCAAAGACGACATGCTTGTTTCCTCCTTTGTGGGCCGCGCGGTCATGCCGCGCGGGTTACCCCTTTTTGTTTGCGTACGCGTTGAATGGTACCCACGAATGGCGGGTTATACAACACAGAGTCAAAAAATCTTATTTTTTGGCACTTAGATTTTCTGAATGCCGGGGGATAACTTAGCGGTGGCTCCCGTGTGGCTCCGGAGGGGCGGGGCATAAGGTTTCCTGCTCGGGCAGTCCTGCTCGCACGAAGGCCACATTAAGTGGCCTTCGGCTCGTGCGGAACTCGCGATAAACCTTATGCCCCGCCCCTCCGGAGCCACACGGGAGCCAGGTTAACTAATTCGGTCCCGGTATTCAAAAAAGTCGGTGCAGCAAAATGGCGATGCAGATGGTGCGAATAAGAAAGGGGCACGTTGCTGAAACGTGCCCCTTATGAGTGGGGTATGGGGCTAGCGCTCGTAGATCAAGTTACCTGCCAGGTAGGTGGCCTGAACCTTGGTGGCCTGGAGCTCTTGGGGGTCGATGGTGAGCGGGTTTTGGTCCAGGACTACCAGGTCGGCGTACTTGCCAGGCTCCAAGCTGCCAAGGTTTTGCTCGTCGCCCGCTGCATAGGCGCTGCCCAGGGTGTAGTTGCGCAGAGCCGTAGCTGCATCGATGCGCTCGCTCGGCAACCAGCCGCCCTCGGGCCAGTGGCTTTTGGGGTCCTGACGCGTAATAGCCGTGTAGAGCACGTTCATGCTGGTAACGGGCGTGATAGGGCTGTCGGTACCAAAGGCTTGGCGAATGCCGCGCTGCCTATAGGTTGCGAACGGCCACATGATGCGGCTGCGCTCCAGGCCCAGATCGCGCTCCGGTCCACCCGGGTCGAGTGTAATGTGACAGGGCTGGCTCGAAGCGACCACGTTGAGCTTGCGCAGGCGATCGATGTCCTCGGGCAGAAGGTTCTCCAGATGCTCGAGCGTGTTACGGCCGTGCTGGGGCAGGCCGTACAGGCCGGCGGCCTCCTCAAAGATATCGAGTGCGGCATGAATCGCACCGTCGCCGATGACGTGGATACGCACAGTGTGGCCGCGCTCCGCAGCCGCCAGAACCAGTTTGCGCATGCGCTCAGCCGGGACCGTCAGACGGCCCTGGTCGCCAGGGAAGCGCGGATTGGTATAGGGCTCGGTGAGATATGCCGTGTGTTCGCTCGACACGCCGTCGAAAAACTGCTTAAAACCCGGCGCCGAAAGCAGCGCGTTGTTCGCGTAACGTACCTGGAGCTCTTCTAGACGCGTCTGGTCATCCAGCAGCGTGGGGAACAGATGGGCACGAATGCCCAGCTTGCCGGCCATCTGCAGTTTGTCATAGACATCGTCGCGGATAAAATCGCAGCCCGGCATGGGCATGAGCGACATATCGCAAATCGAGGTGATGCCCTGCTCGGCCATGCGCCTCATTTGATCGGCGTAAGCGCTTGCGATGCGATCTTCGCCCAGCCACTCAAGGCAGCGCGGCAGCAGCTGCATGGCAGCCGCCTCGTGCGCAATGCCCGTGAGTTCACCGTTTGCGTCCTTGTCGTAGCTGCCGCCCGCTGGCGGCTCACTGTCGCGCGTGACGCCGAGCGCCTCGAGTGCGCGGCTGTTGAGCCAAAGCGTATGCCCGTCGCCCGAGTACATAACGCAGGGACGATCGGGGAATGCCGCATCGAGCGACGCCTTGGTAGGATGCTCAGGCGGGTCCCAACGGTAGTCGCGCCAGCCCTGCGTCACAACCCAAGCGTCGTCGGGCAGGTCCTGGGAAAACTCGAGCGCGTGCTGCACCAGCGCCGCCTCTGACGTGCCCATATCCATGAGCATGTACGGCGAGGATCCGACCGAGGTATGGAAGAAGTGCAGATGAGCGTCATGGAAACCGGGGCAGATGAATTGCTCGCCGTAGTCGAGAACCGGCGTGGCGGCAGGTGCGGCGGCAATCACGTCATCGGGCGCACCGACTGCGACGATACGGTCGCCTGCGATGGCAATCGCTAGCTCACGGGCGGTATCGATGCCATCTTGCGCGGTAAAAACGTTCTTGGAGCGGATAATCCGATCGATATGTTGCATGGGCATCCCCATTTCTGGCAGGAAATTCAACACCCCCGAGTGTACTCCCCCGCCCTTGTAACAAAACCCCAAGCGGCAAACGGCAACTTTACCAGCCCTAGCGGCAGGTGGCATACTGGAGAGAGCCTGTACGATTTTGCGATCAACCCAGCAAGGAGCAAATCGACCATGACGAAGACCAAGGCACAGCAGATTATGGCGGCGACTGAGGCTCGCGCGGCTGACGACGTCACCACAGCCATCAAAGATATCGCTACCGAGTTTGAACCCTATATCATCAAGCAGCGCCGGCACTTCCATAAGCACCCGGAGCTGAGCCTTGCCGAGGAGCGCACGACCTCCGACATCGCCAACCAGCTCGACGCCATGAATATCCCCTACGAGCGTCCGCTCAAGACGGGCCTTGTGGCGACCCTTCGCGGCACCGCGCCCGACGCCTATCGCGAGGACGGCACGCCACGCCGCCGCATCCTGCTGCGCGCCGACATCGACGCCCTGCCCGTCACCGAGCAGACCGGCGAGGAGTTCGCCAGCGTCAACGAGGGCTGCATGCACGCCTGCGGCCACGACTGCCATATCGCCATGATGCTCGGAACGCTGCAAATCCTGCGCCATATGACCGACGACATCCACGGCGAGGTCCGCATCGTGTTCCAGCCCAGCGAGGAAAACGGCCAGGGCGCCAAGCTCATGATCGGCACCGGCGTGCTCGACGGCGTCGATGGCGCCTACGCCGCGCACATCTGGAGTGAGGTCGACGCCGGCACCGTGAGCTGCGAGCCCGGTCCGCGCATGGCCAATACCGACTGGTTCCGCATCGACGTCCGCGGCACCTCGTGCCATGGCGCCATGCCCCAGCGCGGCCACGACGCCGTCATGGTTGCCGCCGAGATTGTCAACGTCCTGCAGACCATCGTCTCGCGCGAAATCAGCCCCTACGAGCCGGCCGTCATCACCGTCGGCGAGTTGCATGGCGGCACCGCGCGTAACGTTATCGCCGGCACGGCCTACCTCGCCGGTACGGTGCGCACCTACGGAGATTCGACCCACGAGGAAATGCCGGAGCTTATGCGCCGTATCGTGGAGCACACCGCGGCCGCCTTGGGCGCCGAGGCTGAGCTCACCGACTACACCATCGCCAACTACAAGGTCGAAAACGAGGTCGCCTCGAGCGAGCGCTGCCGTCAGGCTGTAATCAAGTGCCTGGGCCCCACCGGTCAAGGCCATTACCGTGGCACGCTTTCGGGCGAGGATTTTTCGGAGTACCTGCGTCGCGTACCGGGCGTGCTCGCCTTTGTAGGTACGCGCAACCCCAAGATCGGCGCCACGTACGCCCAACATTCCTGCTTTTACAAAATTGACGAGACCGTGCTGGCAAAGGGCTCCATGGTGGCCGCCCAGTATGCTATCGACTTTTTGGCCGAGCCCACGCAAGAGGAGCTCGACGGCCCCACGATTACCGCGGTCGCCGAAACCAACCCCGATCTGGCCGCCAAGTTGCGCTCTGCCAAGGCGACGACCGCCGAGGCTCGCGACGCCATCCATGATGCCCGAACGGCTCGCCATGCCGCGATCAAGGGCATCCACGACGCACGCGCTGCTGCACACCGTGAGGAGAAGCACGACGAGTAATCGATTCGCTGGCATCTCGCAGTCATAGCCACATCGCGATGTCAAAGCGGGGGCGGACGTTTCGACACGTCCGCCCCCGCTCATTCTTCAAGCGCTATTTCTACTATTTCTACCCCGTCCCCAAATGGCAGACGGCATGGCTACTCGTCCTGAGGTTCCTCGTCGGAGCTTGACTCGGACGCCGACTCAGGTGCAGGTGCCGGCTCAGGCTCAGGCTCAGGCTCAGGCTCAGGCTCAGGCTCAGGCGCAGGCTCGGGCTCAGATGCCGTCTCAGACTCGGGCGCCGGTTCAGGCTCGGGTGCCGGTTCAGGCTCGGGCGCGGGAGCGGGTGCAGGTGCCAGCTCAGGCTTGGGCTCGGGCTCAGGCGCGACATCCGGAGCGCTGTAACCCGAGGGAGCGGACTTCTTCTCGAAGGGCAATACAAAAGTCAGGACGTCGTCCTTATCCTCATCGGCCCATTCGCTTGCATAGCGTGCAACCCAATAGCCAACGGCACGGTGCTTGAGCATCTTGCCAAAAACCGTAAGAAATACGGTGACGAAAGCGACCAGCACCAGGAACAGCGCGAGCGTGACGCCACCGCCGGTAACAATTGCCTCAATACCCGTAGGACGATAGTAGTAGCTATACATACCGACAGAGGCAATGGCGCCAAAGACGACCGTCAAGATCCATGTGACAACGTTGGCGACCAGGCCCGTCAAAAACTCGGGAAGGAACGAAGCACAGAACAGCTTGGTCTTGTTGTGCTTAAAGGCCGCCCAGACCTTATCGAGCGAAAACGCGCTCTCGACGCGCCCGGTCACCGCAAAGTGCATCACGGCGATGTCGGCGAACATCTTAAAGAAGACACCCAGAATCGCCGAGGCAATCAGCGCCAGGACAAGCAGGCCAAGCGAGCCAAACAGCGCAGCTTCGAGCGCATAAGAGCCGTAATAAGAATACGAGCCCGTGGCGCCAATTACCACGCCCTCCACCAGCGAAAGCACTACACCGATAACGGGAATGGCAGCGATAACCTCGAGCACGACCGAGATAACGCTCGAAAAGACTCCGAGACCAAACGACGTGGAACGCATGAGTGGACGGTCCATGCCGTCATCGACCTTGAGCGACAGATCGCGACCCCACTCGATACCAAAGCCGGAACCGCACACGCTCGCAATGCAAGCTGCCAAAAAGCCGATGGCAGCCGCAATGCCGCCAATAACGGGAATAAACAACACGAGCACCGACACAACGCAAATCAGCGCCGGCAAAAACGCGATTTGGCATACACGCTGAAGCACGCCCGGAGTCTTGGTCATATCTTGGAACGCCTGAGCCACACAGCCCTTTGGCGCATTCGCCACGGGCGGCTGCGGAACAAACTGCTGGGGCTGAGGCTGTCCCTGGGGAGCGGGGCCAGCGGCACCAGCATTAGGAGCACCGCACACACCGCAGAACTTGTCGTTATCGCCCATAGGAGCGCCACACTGCGAACAGAACATCGAAATCATCCCTTCGTATCTAGAGCGAATCACCTGGATCGCAAACGATGTCTTTGGCATCATTATCACCCAATGTGAGGACAAATACTCTTAGATGACGTATTTGCAACGCGTGAGGCGCTTTTGGATTGTTTGATGAGTGCGTCCGCGTTAGTTCGTTCCGCGGAAACCCTTGCCGACGATCTCGGAGCTGTCGACAATCGTAATAAAGGCACCCGGATCGACCTCGCGCGCATAGCGGCGCAGCTGCACGGCCTCGCGACGGCTCAGCACGCTCATGATCACCGTCACGCACTTGCCCGAGAAGGCACCGTAGCCGCGACTGATGGTCGCCGTACGGTTGAGATGCTTGACGATAAACTCCTCGACCTTAAGGGGCTCGGAACAAATGACCGTGCAGACCTTACGAAGGTGAATGCTCTCGATGGCCTTGTCGACCACGAGCGTCTTGGCAAACAGGCCGAGCACGCAATACAGACCGACACGCGGGCCATACAAAAAGGCCGCGATGGTCACGATGCCGATATCGACCAACAGCAGTGCGCGGCCAATCTCGAGCGTGGTGCGGCGCTTGAGGATCATGGCGAGGATATCCGTGCCGCCCGTCGAGGCGCCAATATCAAAGACGATGGCACTGCCGAGCGCCGGTAGAATCACAGCAAAGCACAGGTCAAGCCACATATCGCCCGTCATCGAGATATCGGTCGGGATAAAGAGCTCAAACAGCGAAACATAGGCGGACAGTGCAAACGAGGCGAAGACGCTCCACAGGATTGCCTTGCGCTCCAAAAAGATAAATCCCAAGACGACGAGAACCGCGTTGATAATCCACATAAAGACGCCGACGGGCAGGGTCGGGAACAACGTGGACAGAATGACCGACATGCCCGAGGTGCCGCCAAAAGCAAAATGATTAGGGGTTTTAAACGCAACGATGGCAAAGGCCGTAAGAATCAGGCCCAGATTGAGCTCGGCGAAAAAGCGCGGGAAGCCCGGCTCCTGGCTGCGCTTTTGGCCGGCACGCTCGCCGCGCTCGATATCGGTGCGATCGACCACGCGCTCCATCGGCACCACGGGAGGACGATGTACCTCCTCGGCAGCTCGCGATGCCGCCTCTGCCGCGGCAGCCTCAATCGCCCATGCCTGGCTTTCTGTTTCGTGCTCGTCAGCCATTACGGCAACCCCTCGTTAACAATTTGGAAACAATGCGCCCATTAGGGTAACGCGGAACGCGACGATTGCAACCCCTAGTTAGACGAGCGGTATGCCTACATCGGGGGCATACAAATAACGGCCGGCCGCACATACATCCGTGCGACCGGCCGTTTGACGTTTTCGCAGATAAAACCTGCCAAAATAAACATCCCTTTTTGGTAGGTTACTCGTGCTGGTTGGTGCGGTGCTCGTACTCCTCGGGGGTGATGACATCCTCGATGCGCAGGTTGACGCCCGCCACCTCAAGGCCGGTCATCGCAGCCAGACGCTCGGTCACGCGCGCCTTGACGTCGTCGAAAATCGCGGGTGCATAGGCGCCGTACTCGATAATGACGGAAATGTTGACGACCACCCGGTTGTCATCGGTGACCTCGACCGTCACGCCCTTGGTCAGGTTCTCGGCGCCAAACTGCTCCTGCACAAAGTGTATGAGGTTGCCCTTCATGCCCAGGACGTGCGGCACCTCGCGGGTGGCCATGGCGACGATCTTCTCGATCACGCCGTTGGAATAGGTCAGCGAATCCTCGGACTCGTCCGCTTCCTCATCATCCTCGTCCGCATCGTCGGCGGGTTCGGCCTCGACGAGCACCTCGTCCTCGAGCGTTACGTCCTCGGCCTCGGCGGCGACGGTCTCGTCTGCCTCGAGCTCGGTATCGGCCACATCGACCTTCGTGTTAAAAGCCATGGTTACTCCTTATGCCCACCGCACACGCGGCGGTCGAATACATGCTAGCGGCCGCTAAACAGACGGCCGAAGAAGTTGACGATCCCGTTCTCGCCGTCTCGAATCTGGCCAATCACGGCGCCGATCAGCACAAAGAATGCGATGACGAGCGTATCCCACAGGCCGAGCGTGAGCACCAGCACAGCGAGCACAAAACCAGCGACGGCTCCGAGCGTGGTGTTGGGATGGCGCACGGCGTAGCTCCAGATGGCAGCACCCGTGCCCTTGATGAGACCCATGGCTTCATCAAAATCATCGGCGACCGCGTCATGTGACTCGGCGCCCTCTGCCTTGGAATCGACGACCTCGCCTGCCGGCACGGCGCTCTGATCGATAGTCAGACGCGGGGTGCGGACGGTCTTGTCTTGATTGGTATCACTCACCGGAAACCTCCACGGTCTGGACGGTAGTCTTGGACGGCAAAAAACGAACGCGTGCGATCGTACCCGGCGTGCCGAGCATGGTGTCGCAGGCCTCCTCGATACGCTGCTGCATCGCGGTTGCAAGGGAGGCCACGTCCCGGTCGTCGAGCGCGATGGCGTCGACCTTAAAACGGACGCGCGATTCGTCGGAGCCCTGCACGCGTGCCTCGACATGCTCGATCATCACGCGATCGTCGCGCTCTGCCGCGGTGCGAGCGCACGAGGAGAGGGCCGCGAGCGTGACCTCGATATTACGCTCCCCCGCCGGATGCACGCAGGACGGCTCGCGACGAGCAAACACCAGGCGGAAGAAACCCACGAGCACACCGAGCGCCACGACGCCGCCGCACGCCGTAACAACGATGCGAGGCAGCGGATCGCGCATCAGCAGCATAAAGCGATAGGTATATGGTCCCCAAAACTGGCAGACCAACGTACCCAGCGCCACGATGGCGGCGGCAAGATACACGATCGCCAGGGCTCGTTTGAGCACGCGCATGCAGCGCTCCCTTCAAATCTTGATCCACAGAATGCAAAACGATTCGCATCATTATAAAAGAGCCGGGTCCGGTGCCTCATTGCACGCGGATCCGGCTCATCTATTCCACGAGGCTTGCATGCTCGCTTCATTATGCCCAGATATGCACGGCTCAATCCGTGCGGGCGCTACTCCTCCTCGAGGGCAGCGATGACCTCGTCGGTCATGTCCATGGTGCTGTAGACGTCCTGGACGTCGTCGAGCTCCTCAAGACGGTCGATGAGGCGCTGAACCTTCTTGGCGTCGGTACCAGAAACCTCGGTCGGGGTGGTCGGGACCATGGTAGTCTCGGAGCCCTTGACCTGGATGCCCTGCTCCTCGAGTGCCTTGGAAACAGCCATGACGTCGTTGGCAGCGGTCCAGACGATCCACTCCTCGCCGGCGTCCTCGTAGTCCTCGCCACCGGCCTCGGCGATCGCCATCATAAACTCATCCTCGTCACCGGCAGCACCGTTGGCGATCATGGTCTCCTTCTTGGCGTTCTCGTCCAGGACCTCCTTGGCAACGACGATCTGGCCCTTGCGCTCAAACTGGAAGGCGACGGAACCGGAGGTGCCCAGGTTGCCACCAGCGTGGGAGAAGGCAGAACGGACGTCGGCAGCGGTGCGGTTGCGGTTGTCGGTCAGGCAGTCGACGTAGACGGCAACGCCGGCGGGACCGTAGCCCTCGTACACGATGTTCTCGTAGACGGCGGCATCGGCACCCGAACCAAAGGCCTTATCGATAGCGGACTTGATCTTATCCTTAGGCATGGACTGAGCCTTGGCCTTGGCAACGGCAGCGGCGAGGCTGGCGTTGTTCTCGGGCAGCGGGTCGCCGCCGAGACGGGCAGCAACGGTGATGTTGCGGCTGAGCTTGGAGAAGAGGGCGGAACGCTTGGCGTCCTGCGCGCCCTTACGATGCTTGGTTGTGGCCCACTTAGAGTGTCCGGACATACGTGTCTCCTATCGGTTTCGACCTAAAGCCCAGCGTGAATGCTCGGGCAATATAAACAAACGTCGTTATGATATACCTACTGGCCTGCGAGATAAACCCCAAAATGAAGGCGTCGTGATGATGTCACCCTTTGGTGCAAAGTAACCTGACCCCAATGCACCAGTTTAGGCCCAGAGGAAGTCGCTGCGGGTGACAGTGGCGCCGATGGCAAAAGGCATGCAAGCGATGACCGGATACAGGTAGCGCATGTAGGTCGATCCGTTGCACGGACCGATCAGACACACGGCGAGCACGCCCAGCAGCGGTATCCAGATGGCCAGCGCGCGCCACGAATGGCGGCGCAACAGGTAGACCACCACGACGATCATGATCCACACGTAGGTAGCCGAGCTCATGGTGAGCGAGATAAACGGGATGCGCTGCACCGCCACGCGGTACAGGTTAATCAGATGGTCGCACCAGCGCACGGCTTTGCTATCGACCGGATGGAAGTCAAAGTACTTGAGGTTATCGGGCTTCGCCATGATCTCGGCACTGCGCGCCGTGCTGTAGACCCACGCATCGCGAGCGCTCGGATAGAAGTACCCGTAGTAGTTATTGACGAGCGCCGAGATATAGCACTCGGGGTCCTTTTTGTACATCTGGGCCCACACCTCAAAATAGGCCTTGATGTCCTCCTGCGAGGCGTACTCATTGAAGCAGTTTTTGACGGCATCCGACTTGTCGGGGTTGTAGCGACGGCCCAGGTTCTCGTACTTAAGCACGCAATCGATCACAGCGCGCTCCTCATCGGTCACCAAGCCGTCGCAGGGAGCTTCCTCAATCGTGCCATCGTCTTTGACCTTGGGGTTAACGCCCGAATTAAGGCCGTCGTGCTTTTGGACGAAGCGTGCCGTCTGTTGAAACGGAATCGAGAGGATCTCGCGCTTGGAGCCCGGCGTGATATCGTGCGCCGGCATAAATACCTTGGTGAAATACATGTTGGAGACAAGGCAGAGCGCAAGCACTGCGAGCACGCCGACCCAGCGGAAGCGCGGCGTGGCACATGAGACCGTGGTGCCCATCTGCTTAGCCGCACGACGAGCGACATGTACATCCCAGGCGCAAAACGCCGCCGCAATCACGCAGGCCGCCAACGGAAAGACCAAGCCGCCATTGCGCAAAAACGTGGAACCCATGGCACCCAGCACGAGCAACAGCCAGTCGTGGCGCTCAAAGAGCACGGGCCTCTGTTCACCCGCGCGCTCGACATTGGCATCGCGACGGGGCAGGCCACATGCCACGAGCTTGACGGTCGGAACGAGCAGCACCAAAAACGCATCGGCGAACAGTACGTCTTTGGTCAGCAGCGCCGCGTAGTTTGAGAACATCGGCATAAACGCAAAGAACAGCAAGATGACGCCGCGGACCGGCAGGCTCACGCCCAGCTTGCGCAGCGACGATATGGAATAGGCCATGCAGGCGGCCGTGATGACAAATTGGGCACAGGTGTAGATGGCAAGGCCCGCATTGGCGCTGTTGAATAGCGAAAGCCCCAGTTGCACACACGAGCCGATGATGGCCGTGTGCACCACCGGATGATGGCCGTTGAGCAGCACGCTGGGGTTAAGCAGGCGTAGGTAATCGCTCGTGCCGTTGGGGTAGTTGAACCATTGGCGGATCTGCGCGCCCGTATCTCCCATAAAGAGACCGGGCAGCGAGGCGATAAGCGTGGGTGCCCAGACAATCATGAGCACAAGAAACGGCCCGACAAAGGGATGGACCGAGAGCACGGCGTGGGCAACACGCCACACGCGGCCAAAGTGGGTCTCCGAAAACAGAATGCGGCGGGAGCTCAACCAATCCAAAAACTCAAAAGCCAGATAGAAGGCCACAATCGCCAAGAGCATCCAGCCCGCGCCACCAATCCAGGCGCAGATAACGCGTGCCTTGTCGCCCAGCACAATCTCAGCCGAATCGGTGAGGTCGTAACTACGGCCAAACACCATGCAAACGGCAAAGAACAGCGATGGCAGCACGACCGACGGACGCCAAGCGTCGCCACGGCCAAAGAACACATAGCGAAACGGCAGCGTGAGCAAGCAGGCAAGCGCGAGCAGCATCACCGCGTCGGTATGGCCGGCAAACGAGAGAAGTACCTCGTAGCACACATAGAGCGTGCCCGTCGCCCTGGGGTCGATCGCCAGGACCGCGTTGCTCGACACCGGAGCGGGATCGATGGAAAACGCCGTAGTCGCCAGCAGGGCGAGCAAAAATGCGATGAGCGTCTGCTTGGCGGGATAGCGCTTAAACCAAACGATGCGGGCGGCGTCGCGCGCAGCCGTTGCGGAGAGGTCGGAATCCTTCACAGTCCGAATAGCCTTTCTAGAAACCTGCCAAAAAGGGACAGGTTTATTTTGGCAGGTTTTATCTGGGGAAACGTTACGGTTCTGTCATCGTTGCCCGGCAAAACCACCACAAAGGTGCCTGTCCCCTTTGTGGTGGTTAGGCGTCGAGGTAGATGCGCTGGGGTTGGTTGCGGCGACGAGCAAAGATGATGAGCGCCAGGCCCGCGATTACGAGCGGCAGGCTCAGCAGCTGACCCATGGTGATGACGCCGCCCAGCAGATAGCCCAGCTGGGCATCGGGCACGCGCACAAACTCAACGAGGAAGCGGACAATGCCGTAGCCCATCACAAACACACCCATAAACGTACCCTGGGGCAGCAGCGGTTTTTTGCGGCTGAGCACCTGCAAGATGCAAAAGAGCACAATGCCCTCGAGAAATGCCTCGTAGAGCTGGGAGGGATGGCGCGGCATATCTCCCGCGGTGCCGCCAAAGATCACGCCCCAGGGCAGATCGGTCGGCTTGCCCCACAGCTCACCGTTGACAAAGTTGGCACAACGGCCCAGGCACAAGGCCAGCGGAGCACCGATGACCGCGAGGTCTGCCAAAGTCCAGGCATCGAGCTTGTACATACGGCACACGAGCGCGCCACCGATGACGCCGCCCACCAGGCCGCCATGAAAACTCATGCCGCCCTCGTTGGTGGCAAAGATCTCGAGCGGATGCGCCCAGTAGTAGCCGTCGCCGTAAAAGATGACGTAGAACAGGCGGGCACCAATGATAAGCCCAAAGACCACACCGACCACGACGCTCGTCAGGTCGTCGACCGTAATATCGAAACCCCAACGGCGCTGCGTGCGATACATGACGACCGCCGTGAGCAGAGCTCCGACCACATAGGCCAAGCCGTACCAGTAGATGGTGATGGGCCCCGCCGAAATGGCGATGGGATCAAGCATATGGTAGAAGTCGTTGAGCATGTCGACCCTCCTACTCCCTACATACAAATGCGGCCGCGGGCCTTGCACTCGCAGCCGCATATTTGGGCGTAACGTCTATGCGGAGTATGCCGTCCGCAGCTTTCGCATCTTAGAAGGGCGCGTACTCGTCGTACAGGTCCTCGGCCTCGCCGGAAGCATTGACCTGCTCAACGCGGGTAACGCCGGGCACATGCTCCTTCAGGATACGCTCGATACCCATGGAAAGGGTTAGCGAGCTCATGGGGCAGCCGGCACAGGCGCCCTGCAGCTCCAGCTTGACGACACCCTCGTCGTCGACGCCCACATACTCCATATCGCCGCCATCGGCCTGCAGGTTGGGGCGGATCTCTTCAAGAACCTTCTTAAGCAGCTCTTCGTTAACAGCCACAGGGGCTCCTTTCTCACAATAACGCGGGCGCGCCCGCGGACAGAAGCTATGTTACTACAGCCATGTACCCGCTCACGAGCCGTCCATGCGCGCAGACGCGACTTTCACGAGTAGCCAATTTGGGACGGGGCTCTTTTGGCTGTTTTGCCGCCAGCTGGCGTTGGCACGCGCTACTGCTGAGCCTGTCCCCCGGTACCAATCTGGACATCGACGATGACCTGGCGGTAGCTGATGCCGCAGGAGTCGAGAATGCGGCGGCTGATACGGCCGTCGTCGGTATCGGCATACTTGTTGTCCAGGTAGACGACCTCGCCCACGCCCACCTGCGCCAGGATCTTGGCGCAGTCGTGGCACGGGAACAGCGTGACGTAGACCGTGGAACCCTCAAGGTCTTTGAGCGAGCCGCGGTAGTTGAGCACGGCGTTGGCCTCGGCATGCACCACGTAGTTGTGCTTATCCTGCAACGGGTCGTCGCTCGTGCCCCACGGGAAAAAGTCGTCGTTGAGTGCCGAGGGCGTACCGTTGTAGCCCACCGAAAGGATACGGTGGTTGGTGCTGGCGATGCACGCGCCCACCTGCGTATTGGGATCCTTGCTGCGGCGCTGCGCGGCGATGGCCACGCTCATAAAGAACTCGTCCCAGCTAATAACGTCGCGGCGCTTGCCCGACGCGGTTTGATGAAGATCGTCCGACATGGCAGACACCTCCGTAATCGCAACATTTTGACCCATTGTAGCAGGTGAAAGGTGGGGCTGTTTCCTCTCCCGCCGACGTCCTCAGCTTTATGCGCGACGAGGCTTTTGGTTGATGCGATACAGCTCAGCGAGACCCCGCAGTGTCAGTGCGTCGTCTACCGTCAGGCTGTGGCCGACCAACGCCGCGAGCGCCTCGGCATCGTCGCCGGTAATGACAATGGGCACGCTGCCCTCCCCCGCCGCCTTGGTCGCGCGCATCTCGGCAAGCACCATGTCGAGCATGCCGTCGATGCGGGCCACCTCGCCCAAGACCACGCCCGAGCGCATGGCCTCGCGCGTGTTGCGACCGATCACATGCGTGGGTGCCGAGGGCTCGACCTGCGGCAGGCGCGCCGCAGCGGCCGAAAGCGAGCGGGCGCCAAGTGCCAGACCCGGCGCGATGACGCCGCCGACAAAGGTTCCGCGCGCGTCGATGACCTCGATATTGGTCGTGGTACCCAGATCGATCACAATGCACGGCGAGCCGTAGACGGCACGGGCAGCCACGGCGTCGGCGATGCGGTCGGGACCGATCTCGGCCGGATCATCGTAGTGCACGGGTATGCCGGTCTTGAGGCCCGGCCCCACGGTGAGCACGCGCCCCGTGCAAGTGCGGGAAAGCGCCACCTTCCACGGGCGCTCGAGCGCCGGCACTACGCAGCTCAGCACTGCGGCTGCGGGAACGAGCACACCCGGCATGCCCGCATCGGCTGACAGCGCGCCCATGACCTGCGTGAGCCTCATGCGCGCCTCGTCGGCTGTGATGCTCGACGGCGTCGTGATCTCGCACGTCGCAAGCGGGCATTCCTGCGCCGCGGCCGAATCCTCGGCAAACAGGCCAAAGCGAATGAACGTGTTGCCCACGTCGACCGTCAATATGTATGCGCACCCATTAAGCATCGTCGGCGCTCCTTTCGTCTGCCCAGCAGTATATCGCCTCCCTAAACCAGTCATCCCAAAATGACTAGCTTGCGGCTATACTGGTGCGCGGTCGTGCGCGAGCTCACGCGGCGGCCCTTGGTAACCCGACTTCCCGCGCCGTATCCGTAGCGGCGCTCCCGGGGGAAGCGGATATACGCAAAGGAGTTCTATATGAGCAATCCCTCGAACCGTACCTCGATGCGCGGTCAACTCACGCTGCGCGGCGTCGTCATCGGCGTCCTTGGCTGCGTGATCATCACGGCAAGCTCGGCCTATACCGCCCTCAAGATGGGCGCACTCCCCTGGCCGATCATTTTCGCTGCCGTCATTTCGCTGTTCTTCCTGAAGCTCATGGGCAACGCCAGCCTCAACGAGGCCAACGTCACCCACACCATCATGTCCGCGGGCGCCATGGTCGCCGGCGGCCTGGCGTTTACCATCCCGGGCGCCTGGATGCTGGGCTATGCCGACCAGATCAGCTGGCTCGACATGTTTATCGTGGCGCTCGCCGGCACCATCTTGGGCCTTCTGGCGACAGCGCTCATCCACCGTCACTTTATCGTGGACGCCGCGCTGGAGTTCCCCACCGGCAACGCCGCAGCTCAGACCCTGCGTGCCACCGAGGCCGGCGGCAAGACCGGCAAGCAGCTCTTTGGCTCCATGTCCATCGCAGGCATCTACAGCGTGCTGCGCGACGCTCTGGGCGTGGTGCCCAGCATGCTGTGCACGCTCAATATCCCCGGCGTGACCTTTGCCATCTACAACTCGCCCATGTTGCTGTCCATCGGCTTTTTGGTGGGCTTCGCCCCCGTCGCCTTCTGGTTTGCCGGCGCGCTGCTGGGCAACTTTGGCATCATCGTTGGCGGCACCGCTGCCGGCCTGTTCGATATTGTGACCGCGCAGGGTATCGTCAAGTCCCTCGGTATGGGCCTTATGATGGGCTTTGGCGTCGCCGTCGTCCTTAAGGACATCCTGCCGCAGGTCGCCGGTATCGTCCGCGGTCTTGCAGCCGACAGCTCCACCGACACCGACGAGCAGTCGCTCATCTCGGGCTCGCTTAAGCTCGACGCCGGCGTCATCGGCCTGGGCACCGCAGCCATCGCCGTGATCGTTGCCATCGCGCTCGACCTCGGCCCCGTTCCGGCCGTCATCGTCACGCTGTTCACCTTTGTCACCACCATTATGAGCGCTCAGAGCTGCGGCCAGACGGGTATCGATCCCATGGAGATCTTTGGCCTCATCGTCATGCTCATCGTGGCAGCTTTCGCGCAGCTCGCGCAGGTCAAGCTGTTCTTTATCGCCGGCATCGTGGCCGTGGCGTGCGGCCTTGCTGGCGACGTCATGAACGACTTTAAGGCCGGAGCCGTACTGGGTACCAACCCGCGCGCACAGTGGGTCGGCCAGGCCATTGGCGGCATCGTGGGCGCCCTGGTCGCTGCCGCTGTCATGGTCGCGCTCGTCACCGCCTATGGTCCGGACGCCTTCGGCCCCGACAAGAGCTTTGTGGCCGCGCAGGCAAGCGTGGTAGCCACCATGGTCTCGGGTATCCCGAGCGTGCCGTGGTTCGCAGGCGGCTTTATCGCCGGCATCGTCATGTACTGGCTCGGCATTCCGGCCATGATGATCGGCCTGGGCGTGTACCTGCCGTTCCACATGTCGCTCACGGCCTTCTTGGGCTCCTGCGTTAAGCTCGCCTACGACAAGTGGGCCGCACACCGCGACGCCGAGGCCGGTCTTTCGGACGAGGAAAAGGCCGCCAAGGACGCCGCCTTCCAGGAGCAGGGCCTGGTCGTTGCCAGCGGTCTGCTGGGCGGCGAGTCCATCGTCGGCGTTATCCTGGCGTTTGTTTCTGTTGGCCTGAGCCTGCTGGGCTAAACCCAATAACAACGCACCCGTGCAGAGCGCGGGGTCGGAGACCATCCGGCCCCGCGCTTTTCTGTATCTGCCGAAACCCTCGGCTTCAGTCTCATTTGACGCGCCCCCTTTACCTACTCGTCTAAGTTTCACGTCAAGATGACCACCCCGCCTGTCGCGGTGTAGAGTAGAGGTAGCGGGCGCGATGCATAGCCCGCGGCGGAGCGAGGTGAACATGAAACTCGATAACCAGCAGCTCAAGCGGCTGCGCGAGCGCCATCACCGGCGCCACGGCATCCGCCCTGCCTATAGCGAGGTCATGGAGAACGCCGGCCGCTTCCTGAGGCGCGCATTCAACATTCGCGAGGGTCGCGCACCCTATCACGTGATTCGCAAGCGCTTTGTAAATGGGGCGCGCCTGACCGGCTCTCACCTGTGCATCCTCATCATCGCCATGCTCATCGCGAGCATCGGCCTCGACATCGATTCGGACATTGCCATCGTGGGCGCCATGCTTATCTGCCCGCTCATGGGCTCGGTGCTTGCCATGGCATACGGCATTGCCACGCTCGACCGCGAGATTACCGTCGAGGCCGTTGCAAGCCTCGCGTTGCAGATGGTCTTTTGCCTGATCACGTCCACGCTGTATTTTAAGCTCTCGCCCCTTGGCACCACCACGGCCGCCATCATCGACAACTCGACACCCACCGTATGGGACCTTGCCGTCGCGCTCGCGGGCGGCTTTGCGGGCGGGCTGGGTAACTCGCGCGACCAGGAACCCGCCACGCTCATCGCCGGCGTGGCCGTGGCGACCGCGCTCATGCCGCCCCTGTGCGCGGCGGGCTATGGCATCGCCATCGCAAGCGGGTCACTGTTTCTCTCGGCGCTTTATGAGTTTGGCATCAACGTGGTCTTTATCGCACTGGCTGCCGAAGCCGTGCTGCTTCTTTTGCGCGTGCCGCTCAAGCGCGACCTGAACGGCGACGGTATTGTGACTGCTGAAGAAAACGCCGAGGTCGATGAGCTGTCGCGCAAGGTGCGCCGCCACATCATCGTGGGCACGGTGATCTTTGCCATCCCCTGCATCGTTATGACCGCGGGGTCCATTGGCTCGGCGCAGGCCGGCGTGCAGGACGGCTACGGCGTCACTGAAACCACGCGCGAGCTTGCGGCGGTGCTGCCAGGCTTTAAGGACTACACCGTCGCCGTCGAGACCTCGGCCACCGAAGGCGACGAGGAGGGCATCGTCGAGCGCGAGGTTGTCGCCCATGTGACGACAAGCGAGGCGCTCGGGGCACGCGACCGCCACGTCGCCCGCAAGCTCATCGACCTCAATGTGCCCGAGCTCGATCGCGTGGAATTTGACGTGAAGTGATGCAGAGCGCGGCCCTACAGGTCGTACTTGTACACGCGATAGATGTACTTCTCGGCTTCCATCTCGTAGGTGGCGACGGGTAGACCGTAGCGGTCGTACTCGGTAAAGGTCTTGGCCTGGCCCGATGCCACGAGCATGCTATTTGAATCGCCAACGTGCTGCGCACTGCTCACATAGCCCGAAAACGGCACGGCGATCTGGTCTTCGAGCTCGTAGGTGCGCGCGGTCTCGTCCACCGTAAAGATGCGCCCAAACGAATGCGTGCCCTTGCTATAGTCGGTCACCACCGCGGCGCCCAGCTGGCCCCAGTCGAACTTGGGGTAGCTCTTGGCCGCGCCAAAGTTGTTGTCGTACAGCAGCACCTGGTAGCGACCGGTCGTTGCCGTCTTGTCGTTTGGCAGATAGGTCACGCTGTGCTGGCCCGCGTTGAGCGAAAAATCGCCCTGGGCTTGCAGCAGCTTGTCCTCAAAGCCCGAGCCGGCCCATTGCCACTCCTTTCTATTTCTGGGTCCATCTTCTCACTGTTGGCGGCCGAAAATGATCCGTTTTCCTCCGTCCCCGAGATGTCATTTTTTAGTACTTGAAGAAGCCCTCGCCCGAGCTTTCGCCCAGCTTACCTTCGTCGAGCATTTTCTTGAGGACGGATGCCATAGCCTTAAAGTTGTAGGGCATCATCATCTTCTTGAGCAGCGGGCTCACCAGGCCCGGGACCTTCTGATACTGCATGACGATGTTGTAGGCCGTCTGGATACCCACCGTGTCGAATACGCGAAACGGACCCTTGGGAGCGCCGGTGCCGCGCGTCCACGCGAGATCGATGCTCTTGGGGTCGCTCACGCCCGAGACATACAGGTCAAGGCCCGAAAGCAGCCACGGCACCAGCATGGAATTGAGCAGGTAGCCGTTCTTTTCCTTGTTGACGGGCAGGGCAAGCATGCGGATATCGTTGGCGAAGTCGACGAGCTCGTCGAAGTAGCGCTTGTCGGTTTGGCTCTGGGCCATGACCTCGGTCATGTTGTTCTTCCAGATGGAGTTGGCAAAGTGCAGCGACAGGTACTTCTCGGGGCGGCCGGTGTACTTGGCAAAGGTGCTCGGCAGCAGCGTGGAGGAGTTCGTCACGATGACGGTCTTTTGCGGCAGGACCGGGGCGAGCTTCTTGTAGAAGTCGATCTTTGCCTGGGTGTCCTCGGCCATAGACTCGATGACCAGATCGGCGTCGGCCACGGCCTTGGCAAGATCGAGCTCCAGCTTGAGCGTGGAGTAGGCACGCTCAACGGCGGCGAGTGCCGCCTCCTTGTCGAAGGGCTGGCCGCTATCGGCGATACCGGCACACCACTCGCCCGTGCCGTCCGCCATGCCCTCGATAGCAGCGATGTACTCCTCGCGCACATGATCGATCTTGGGCTGGGTGCGGCCGATGCTGCCCTCGCTGCGCAGCCAAATCGTTACATCAAAGCCGCAGTAGGCAGCCTGAAAGGCAATCTGGCTTCCCAACACGCCGCCGCCGGCAACACAAACGGTCTTGTAGCTCATGGGACGGTCCTCTCTTACGTAATTCCATAGATGTGTATTTATTCAACCGTAAGGAGGACGCGCGCTGGGGGTGGGTTCTATAAACGGACGGTAATTTGCGGCGAACGGCAACACCTGTTCATTAACTCTCGATTTTGAGGGCATTTTTTGGCGCTGCTGAACCGCTGTTTTCGGAAGTGCGGGGAAAATCGGGTTTCGCCGACCAGACCGGCTTTTTTTAAAACAAAACCGCAGGTCGCGAGAGTCTAAAAAGGCGGTGCGCTCGGAAGGTTCGCGTTTTTCCCCGCACTTCCGAAATTCGAGTGCATAGAAGGCTGCGACAAAACGATTTACGCAACATATGTCCAGCAAAAACGGGTGGTAGCCGGCACGGCTACCACCCGTTTGTCTCACATCTAGCCCATAGCAGGCCAGTTACTTCTTAATGCCGCGCCCCAGACGCTTGGCGACCGATGCCACGGCCTCCTCGCTGGCAGGTCCGCAGCTCACGCAGCCGTCATGGGCACGCATCTGGCCGGTGACCTCGTCCATCGCGAGCGGCGCCACCTTCTCGAGCTTAAAGCCCTTACCGGCGCGCATGTTCTCCTTCGCCACGCTGATCATGAGCTTAATGCGGTTGAGCTGGTTGACCTCGGACGCGCCGGGGTCGTAGTCCACCGCGACGATATTGCTCTCGGGATGTTGACGGCGCAGTTCCTTGATCACGGCTTTGCCCACCACGTGATTGGGCAGGCACGCGAAGGGCTGCGTGCAGATGATGTTGGGTGCGCCATGGTCAATCAGGTCGAGCATCTCGGCCGTGAGCAGCCAGCCTTCGCCCATGTTGTTGCACACCGAAAGCACCGTGCGAGCCTTGTCGGCCATGGTGCCGATGCGCTCGGGCGCCTCAAAGCGGCGGGACTTTTCGAGCATCTCCTCCACCGGCGTACGCATCCAGTCCACGAGCTTAATAAGCGCTTGCATGCCCGCGCGCGTAGTGGCAGAGCTTCCCAGCTCGTCCTTCTGCAGCTCGGCATTGCTCATGGAGTACAGGAAGAAGTCGAGCAGGCCCGGCACCACGGCCTCGCAGCCCTCGCGCTCGATCACGTCGACCACATGGTTGTTAGCCGTGGGGTGGAACTTGACCAAGATCTCGCCGACCACGCCCACGCGCGGCTTGGTGCCCTCGCCCACAAGCGGCATGGTGTCGAACGCGTGGATGGCCTCGCGGCACAGCTTGGTGTAGTTGTGGCGGTTGAACTTGGGCGCCAGCTTGCGGGCGCGCGCCATGTACTCCTCGTAGAGCGCGTTGGCGGCACCGGGCGTGGCCTCGTACGGACGGCAGCGATAGAGCATCTGCATCATGACGTCACCAAAGAGCACCGCGTACACGGCCTGCTTAAGCAACGCCGGCGTAATCTTAAAGCCGGGGTTGTCCTCGCCCAGCGCCACGGCGGAAAGCGAGATCACCGGAATCTCGGGGTGGCCGCTCTCGCGCAGGGCCTTGCGGATGAGCGCGATGTAGTTGGTGGCACGGCAGCCGCCGCCGGTTTGGCTGATAACCACGGCCGTCTTGGACAGATCGTACCGACCGCTCTCGATGGCCTCCATAATCTGACCCGTTACCAGGATCGACGGATAGCAAATGTCATTGTTCACATAGCGCAGGCCAGCCTCGACGGCGTCGTGATCGGTTGAGGGCAGCAGCTCCAAGTTGTAGCCGGCACCGCGGAACACCTCTTTGACCAGGTCAAAGTGGATCGGCGCCATCTGCGGGCACAGGATGGTATAGCCCTCGTCACGCATCTGCTCGGTAAAGGGCACCTTGGGCCATGCGGTCGAAGCGCTCTCACGCTGCGCCTCGAACGTGTACTTGCGGCTCGCGAACGCGGGGGCATCCTTGGAGGGAGCCACCGGCGCGGCATCGCCCTGCTCGTAGGCCTCGCCCGCGGCCGTGGCCTCGGCCAAGCGCTCGGCCTCCTGGTCCTTGAGCGCTGCCATGAGCGAGCGGATGCGGATGCGCGCGGCGCCCAGGTTGGACACCTCGTCGATCTTGAGCACGGTGTAGATCTTGCCGCTGGCCTCCAGAATCTCCTGCACCTGGTCGGTAGTCAGGGCATCGAGACCGCAGCCGAAAGAGTTGAGCTGGATCAGGTCCAGGTCGTTGCGCATCGTCACAAAACGGGCGACGGCGTACAGGCGGCTGTGGTACATCCACTGGTCGACGACGCGAATTGGACGCTCGGGCTTCACCAGGTGCGCAAGCGAATCCTCGGTAAAGACCGCAAAGCCAAAGCTCGAGATAAGTTCGGGCAGGGCGTGGTTGATCTCGGGGTCGTTGTGGTAAGGACGGCCGGCGAGTACGATGCCGTGGCCGCCGTGGTCCTCGACCCACTTAAGGGCCTCCTCGCCCATGGTCTGGATGTCCTCGTGAAAACGCGCGTCGGCCTCGTAGGCGGCGTTGACGGCGGCATCGACCTCAGAGCGCGTGATTTTGGGACCGCGCACGCGACCGCGACCGGCCTCAGCATCGGCCACACGGTCGACGGCGAGCACCTGGTATAGACGGCGCTTGAGCTCGGTCTTGTCGTGATAGGGCACAAACGGGTACAGGAACTCGATGTTCTGCTCACGGATCTCGTCGATGTTGAGCGCCAGCGCCGTGGGGTAGCTCATGACGATGGGGCAGTTATAGCAGTTGCCGGCGGTCGGATCCTCCTTGCGCTCCCAGCGCACGCACGGCATCCAGATAAAGTCGACGTCACGGTCGATGAGGTTCATCACGTGGCCGTGGCTCATCTTGGCCGGATAGCACACGCTCTCGGACGGCATGGACTCGATGCCCGCCTGGTAGGTCTTTTTGCTCGACTGGTCGGACAGCTGCACGCTAAAGCCCAGGCGCGTAAAGAACGCATGCCAGAAGGGGTAGTTCTCGTACATGTTGAGTGCGCGCGGGATACCCACGGTGCCGCGCGGGGCCTCGTCGGGGCTCAGCACCTCGCGGTCAAAGAGCAGCTCGTTTTTCTTTTTGAAGAGGTTGGGGGCCTCAGTCTTCTGCTTTTTGTGGCCGGCGCCCTTCTCGCAGCGGTTGCCGGTAATGAAGCGCCTACCGCCGCCAAAGTCGTTGACGGTAAGCTGGCAGTTGTTGGAGCAGCGACCGCAGCGGACATGCTTTTGCGTCACGGTGAGGTGCGCGATGTCCTCGGCCGAGAGGATGGTCGAGGTGCCGTCGGCGCCGGCGCGATCGCGGGCGAGCAGGGCCGCACCGTAGGCACCCATGCAGCCGGCGATGTCGGGACGCACGGCATGAACGCCGGTGAGCTGCTCAAATGCGCGCAGCGTGGCATCGGACATAAAGGTGCCGCCCTGGACGATCACCTGACTGCCGATCTCCTTGGGGTCGCGCAGCTTAATGACCTTGAACAGGGCATTCTTGATGACGGAATAGGACAGGCCGGCCGCGATGTCGCCCACCGTGGCGCCTTCCTTTTGCGCCTGCTTGACGCGCGAGTTCATAAAGACCGTGCAGCGACTTCCCAGGTCGACCGGGGCCTTGGCATGGATGGCGGCGTTGGCGAACGCGCGCACGTCCATGTTCATAGAGACGGCGAAGCTCTCGATAAAGCTACCGCAACCCGACGAGCAGGCCTCGTTGAGCATGATGTGCTCGATGACGCCGTCCTTGACGCGCAGGCACTTCATGTCCTGGCCGCCGATGTCCAGGATAAACTCGACGCCGGGCAGGAATGCCTTGGCGCCGCGCAGGTGCGCAACGGTCTCGATCTCGCCGGAATCGGCCTTGAGGGCCTCGATGAGCAGCGCCTCGCCGTAGCCCGTGGTGGTCACGTGGCCGATGGTGCAGCCCGCGGGGATGTGGTTGTAGAAATCGGCCATGATGACCTTGGCCGTGCCTAGGATGTCGCCGTTGTTGTTGCCGTACCAGGTGTGCAGCAGCTGACCGTCCTCGCCCACGAGCGCGGCCTTCATGGTGGTGGAGCCGGCGTCGATGCCGATGAACACGCGGCCGGTGTAGCCTTCGAGCTTGCCCTTGGGGACGACCTCGGCGTCGTGGCGGGTTTTGAACTCGGCAAAGTCCTCGTCGGTGGCAAAGAGCGGATCCAGACGCTCGACCTCGGCACCCTGCGTGTCGCCCAGGGCATCGATGGCCTCGATGAGCTGCGGGAACGTGCTGAGCTTGTTGGACTCGTGCGCCATGGCGGCGCCGCTCGCCACAAACAGGTGGGCGTTTTGGGGCACAATGCGGTGCTCCTCGTCCAGGTTGAGCGTGAGGTAGAAGCGGTGGCGCAGCTCGGAGAGGTACTGCAGCGGGCCGCCCAGGAAGGCAACGTTGCCGCGGATGGGACGGCCACACGCCAGGCCCGAAATGGTCTGGGTCACGACAGCCTGGAAAATGGAGGCGGCCACGTCCTCGGGGCGGGCGCCCTCGTTGAGCAGCGGCTGGACGTCGGTCTTGGCAAAAACGCCGCAGCGGCTGGCAATGGGATAGATGGTGGTGGCGTTGGCCGCGAGCTTGTTGAGGCCACTGGCATCGGTGTGCAGCAGGGTTGCCATCTGGTCGATGAACGCGCCCGTGCCGCCGGCGCAGGTGCCGTTCATGCGCTGCTCGATGCCGTTGTCGAAGTAGATGATCTTGGCGTCCTCGCCGCCCAGCTCGATGGCGACATCGGTGGCCGGGATGAGGGTCTCGACGGCACGCTTGCTGGCGATGACCTCCTGGACAAACTCCAGGTCGAGCCACTGGGACAGCAGCAGGCCGCCCGAGCCGGTAATGGCGCAAGTCATCTGGGCCGTCGGCAGCACGGTCGCAGCGCCCTCGAACAGGTCACGGGCGCAGGCACGGACGTCGGTGTGGTGGCGCTGGTACTTGGCGTAAACGATCTGGTTGTCGTCGTTGAGCACGGCGAGCTTGACGGTGGTGGAGCCCACGTCGATGCCCAGGTGCAGGTTGCCACGAGCGTTCTCGGGGTTGAAGATCGCGCCTTCGGGGGCGTGGGCGGCGGTGGCGGCTACGGGTTCAGCGGCGATGGCGGGCTCGCTAGCGACGGACGTCTCCCCTGCCGCGTTCTTGGCATCGGCAACTGCCTCGGCAACTTTCTCGGCAGCTGCGGTCGCGGCCTTCTGCGCGGCATCCACCACGGCGGGCGCAGCCTCACGCGCGGCAGCGACCATACGGTCTTTAATGCCCTCGACGAGTTTGCTCATTGTCTCTCCTCTTAGTTGTTGGACTCGACGGCTGCGGTGGTGTCGGCCGCGTCCTCGAGCTGCAGGTTCAATAGCTTCATGCCGTATTCCGGCACGTTGATATCGATGGGTTGGCCATACAGGTCACCAGGGCGCACAAAAGCGAGCACCGTCATAATGCGCGCCATGGCCTCGGGCGATTCGGTGAGCCCACGCTCAAACCAGCGCTGAATCATGCCGACCTCGGCACTCACGACGTAGGTGACGTAGTAGTCAAAGAACGTGCCCAGCGCCAGGCCCAAAATGCCCGTCTGCGCACGCGGCACCACAGCCTCACGAGCGGTGTCGATGATCCTTTTAATGAAGGCCTGGTCGCCGCCCGGACCCAGCAGCGCACCGATTAAGTCGCGGTTGGCCGCAAGATAACGCAGCAGCTCAACCGAACCGGGCGCCGGCTCGAGCTCATCGATGTTGTGATAGAGATCGGGCAGCTGAGCTGCGGTGATGAGCTCAATACGCTCACGGATCTCGGCCAGCAAGCCGTCCTCGATTTGATTGATAAAGTCGGGGATATCGCGGTAGTGCGAATAGAACGTGCGGCGCGTAAGGCCAGCGCGCTCGGTGAGCGACGCGACATTAATGCGCGAAAGGTCGCCGCTTTCGGCAAGCTCGCTGGCAAGTGCCTGGCGAAGGGCACGCTGCGAGCGAAGGGACCGGCGATCGCATTTCTCGAGCTGGGACAAGCGTCCTCCTTGTTACTCAGCCTGTGCGCTATTGCACAGTGCGAGTATTATTGCACACCGTGTGCATCAACACGTAAAGGCAATATTTTGGATGTGACGAAGAGACAGTCCTTTTGTCACATCATTCGATGACGGTGCGAGAGTTTTGCTTGCGCATGGTGGCGAGCATGTGTTTGGGGACGGCGTGGACCATGCAGCTGCCGATGGTCGCGCTCGCGGCGGCCTTGGCTGCATCGCTTGCGTTTTTGGTCGCGTAGCTGTGGCGGAAACGCTTGAGCATGGCGATGTCGTTGCCGCCGTCGCCGTAGACCGCGACCTCATCCTCGGCAATACCGTAGTAGCCCGCCAGCCAGGCCACGCTCTCGCCCTTGTTGCACGCCACGTCCGTGATCTCGAACATCACCGGATCGAACGGCGCGTTGACCACGCGGTCCGATCGCTCGGCCAAATATGCCTTAAGGTCGCGCTCCAGCTCGGGCGAGGTCACGCGGCAGTTGATCTTGCACACATCGTGGCGCAGGATGTCACCGATCGACTGGTCGAAATACTGCTCCTCGTGATACCCGCCACGTGCACGCATGCCACGCATCACGATGCGCTTGATGGGGCTGTCCTTCTTAAAACCCGCCTGGTGCATCTCGAACGAGCCGCTCGAGAACATGCCGTCGGGCGTGGAGCAGTCGAAGCAAATGTCCGGGAACGCCTTGAGCAGCTCCTCGGTAACCTGCGGGTCGATGGTCCAGGTCTTGAGCACCTCACCATGGCTGTCACGCACGATGGATCCGTTGGAGCAGCAGGCGTCGAGTGCCAGACCTGTGAAGCCATGCTCGCCGATCGGCAGCGTCGAGCGTCCGGTCGCGGGAACCACATGCAGGCCGGCCTCGGTCAGCTCGCGAATGGCACGGCGAATGGTCCCGTCTGCCTCGTGCAGGGCATTCAACAGCGTTCCGTCTAAGTCACTCGCAAACATCTTGATCATGGGCATGCCTCTCCTTCGTCTGCACGATATTGTAGACGAGAACGGGCGCGCCCCGAGAGAGGCGCGCCCGTCAGGCGAAAGATTGCCCTACACCGCAGAAGGGCCGTGTTCGCCGGTACGGATGCGGATAACTTCCTCGACCGGCTCGACCCAGATCTTGCCGTCTCCAACGGCGCCGCAATCTTGGAAACGGCGCGGCAACGGACGCGAAACGAACGGGAAATACGCGAGCAAGGGAGCCGTGAGCGCGCCCATCCCGGCTAGCGCCGAAACAGCTCGTGGGCGCGGTCGCGGAGATTAGTTGCTCGAATGACACCTTCGTAGCGATTGATGCGCAGACGCGGGAAGGCATTGAAAAAGCGCAGGTCACGACGACTGAGTGACACGCTCGGTACCGGACGGCTCATGCGCTTACCGGCAAGGCGACGGCTGAGCGACGGACGCGGCATGCTCGGCGCGGCATCGGCCACGCGGCGGGCAGCGAGCGCCAGGCCGCGAGCACCATCCGAGATAAACGTCGGCATCGAAGCCTTCTCGCGCAGGGCATCGAGCGTCGCGTCGCCCAGCTCCGCCAGCCACGCGTTAACGGCACGGCTGCGGATGTGCGTCTGTGCCACCGAGTCGATCGCCGAATCGGGAATACGTTCGAGCATGGAGTCTGACGCATCGGCAAGCGACTCATTGATGCGGTCGGCAAGGTCGGCCCGGACGCGCTCCAACTGATCGGACAGACGCCGCCAGCTCGCCAACGAGCACACCGCGTCGACCATCATCGCGACCGCGACGATAAAGGCGGACAGCCGCACAATCAGCACCGGCAGATGGGCAAGCAGGCCCAACACCGCCGGCTCCACCACGCGACAAATGCACAACGCACCCAGGCCAAACGCGCATGCCCAGTACAGACAGATGCGTCCGTGCAGGTTAAACGGCAGGTGCGAATAGTCCCAAAAGCGAGCGCCTGTTGTTTTTTCCAGCAGCACGCCCACGCTGTACTCAATCACGCTGCATACGAGCGCTGCAGCGACAAACTGGCTCGACGCGTCAGGAATTCCGCGCAACAGCAGCCAGCAGGCAATGCCGCCCGCGCCATAGATGGGGCAACACGGTCCCAGCAAAAAGCCGCTGTTGGCAAAGCGTCCGTGGTTGAGCATGGCGCAGACCGTCGATTCCCATGCCCAGCCGCAAAACCCGTAGAAGGCGAACGAGAGCACCAGTGCCGAAAGCGGACAGGCGGCAAGCGTCGCGCCGTCAAATGCCATGTCGATCGCGGTCCCCACCGTCTACCCTCTCCTCTTTTCACTCGAATCTTTGCTCGAGCCGTCGCTCGAGCCCTCGCTCAAATCGTTCGCGTCGTCTTTGCGCGGCAGACGGCCGGCGACCGTCTCGCGCAGCGCGCACCATTTATCTGCCAGGCATACAATCCAAGCCTCACGACACGTCGGCGGCACCGGCACCAGCGGAAACATATGCCGCACGATAATATTCCGCTCGCGCGACGTCAGCTCAAAATCTTCCTCCGCACGTGCCAGGGCAAAAAACGGATGCCGAAATCCGTGCAGTCGATGGCTCGGGTCGGGGTCGTGCCAATCGTAGAGAAAGTAATCGTGTAACAGGGCTCCGCGCAGCAGCGAGGCACGGTCGACCGAAATGCCAGCACGGCCCAAGCGCTCGGCAAAGGACAGGCTCGCCCGCGCTACCGAAGTCACATGTGCATAGACCGTCACGTCACCATGCTGGATAAACTCGTGCGTCAGGTCCAAGCGGCCTGCCTGGGCCAGCTGGCGGGCGGCATCGTCGACCTCGCGCGCGATTTTCTCGGCACGAACGGCACTGGACATGCTGCCTCCTTCCAGCGGCTCACGGCGGCAAACCACGGACTGCACGCATTGAATAAAATCATCATCGAATTTACTAGTATGGCATCGGACAAAACGTTTTGCCCCGCCAGTTGGCGAATTACCGCGCCGCCGTCACATATCAAACGCCAAAATGTGCGAGACTGTTTTGTGCAATTGTGCCGGCCGAGGGAGCGCCGGCGCTCGATTCGCATGGAGTAACCCACAACGATGCTGCTTACGCAAACGACAACGCCCGAGGACGTCAAGGCTCTTAATCGCGCCGAGCTCCCGCAGCTCTGCGACGAGATTCGCCACGCCATCCTCGAAAGCTCCGCCGCCGTCGGCGGGCACGTTGCCCCCAACTTGGGCGTCGTTGAGCTCACGGTCGCGCTCCATCGCGTGTTTAACTCCCCCACCGACAAAATTGTCTTTGACGTGTCGCACCAGACCTACGCCCACAAGGCGCTGACCGGGCGCGCGTACACCTATATCAATCCGGAGCGTTATGGTGAGGCTTCTGGCTTTGCCAATCCCAACGAGTCCGAGCACGACCTGTTCGCCATGGGCCATACCTCCACGTCGGTGAGCCTGGGCTGCGGCCTTGCCCACGCGCGTGACCTGGCGGGCGACACGTATAACGTCATCACCATCATTGGCGACGGCTCGCTTTCGGGCGGCCTGGCGTTTGAGGGCTTTAACAATGCCGCCGAACTCGATAGCAACCTGATCATCATCGTCAACGATAACGACCAGTCCATTGCCGAGAACCATGGCGGCCTGTATCGCAATCTGGCCGAGCTGCGCGCCAGCAACGGTGCCTGTGAGCGCAACGTCTTCCGCGCGATGGGGCTCGACTACCGCTATCTGGACGCCGGTAACGATGTGTTGGCCCTCGTCGACGCGTTGCAGGAACTGCGCAATATCGATCACCCCATCGTGCTGCACGTCTCCACCGCCAAGGGCAAGGGCTTTGAGCCAGCCCAGAGCGACCCGGAACGCTGGCACCACGTGGGTCCGTTTGACATGGCGACTGGGCGCAAGCTCTGCCCGGGCCATCCGAGCGAGCCCGCACCGCGCACCTATGCCGATATTACGGGCGAGGCGCTCAGCACCGCCATCGAGCGCGATTCGCAGGTCGTGGGCATCACGGCCGCCACGCCCTACATCATGGGCTTTACACCCGAGCTTCGCGCTGCGGCAGGTAAGCAGTTTGTCGACGTGGGCATTGCCGAGGAGCACGCCGTAACTTTTGCCACCGCGCTTGCGCGCTCGGGCGCCAAGCCAGTCTTTGGTGTGTACGGCACGTTTTTGCAGCGCGCCTACGACGAGCTGTGGCACGACCTGTGCCTCAACGATGCCCCCGCAACCATCTTGGTGTTTGGCGCCTCGATCTTTGGCACCACGTCCGAGACGCACCTCTCGTTCTTCGATATTTCCATGCTGGGCGCTCTTCCCAACATGCGCTACCTAGCGCCGGCCTGCATGGAGGAATATCTGTCCATGCTGAACTGGTCGCTCGACCATCGCGAACATCCTGTGGCGATTCGCGTGCCCGGCATTGGCCTGGTGAGCCGTCCCGACCTTGCGCCCACCGAAGACACCGACTACAGTGCCGTTCACTACAACGTGGTTCGCCAGGGTCGCGACGTAGCAGTGCTCGCACTCGGTGATTTCTTTGAGCTGGGCGAGCGCGTGGCAAACCGCCTGGCCGCCGAGTACGGCATCGAGACCACGCTCGTCAACCCGCGCTTTGCAACCGAGCTCGACCGCGAGTTCCTCGACAGTCTTGCCGCCGAGCATCGCGTTGTCGTCACCCTCGAGGACGGCATCTTGGACGGCGGCTGGGGCGAGCGCGTGGCGTGCTACCTGGCCTGCACGCCCGTGCGCACGCGCACCTTCGGCATCGCCAAGGGCTTCCCCGACCGCTACGATCCCAACGAGCTGTTGGCTCAGAACGGCATGACGGTCGAGAATATGGCCGCCGAAGCCGTAAGGCTACTCAACGAGTAAAAAACCTCCGCAGGGGAAGCACCCCTGCGGAGGTTTTTGTTTTCACAGCTCAATTATCTCAATCTGTAACATCTAGGGCCCGAATTCCCGTCTAACTGTTACAGATCTAGATAAGATGTCTTAGTCCCAGACCTTTGTCTCAATCTGTAACAGTAAGAACCCATTTCCTCGTCTACCTGTTACAGATTGAGACAAAGCAGCGAGACATGCCACCACATCTGCAAGAACCACCACAAAGGTGCCTGTCCCTTTTTGGTAGGTAGAATTACCCATAAGTTAAGTATGTTTCTGAGTTATTTCGTGTTGACCCATTTGAGCGCGATAGGGTATAACTCTACTCAACCGCTAGGGATTTTATTGAGAAAGGTGTTCTACCATGAGCAAGAACCTCTCCCAGCAGGTCGTTCTCGACCGCCGCGGCTTCGTTGCCGCCACCTTCGCAACCGTCGCCGGCCTTGGTCTTGCCGGCTGCTCCGACACCAGCACCGAGGCCGACAAGGGTTCCGCCGCCGGCTCTTCCAAGAGCTCCAATGATACCGAGGCTTCCACCACGCTCGACGCTAAGGCATTCGACAAGCTCGTCGACAACGGCCCCAAGGCCGATGACGACGCCATCGCCGCCAGCACCTGGGCCACGGCCGTTAAGGACGCCGGCGTCTTTAAGATCGGTGGCGTTCAGACCTCCACGCTCTTCTCCCTCCTCAACGAGAAAGACGGTCAGACCCGCGGCTTCGACGCCGGTATCGCACAGCTCCTGTCCAACTACATTCTGGGCGAGAACAAGGTCGAGATCACCCAGGTAACCTCGGACACGCGTGAGTCCGTCCTGCAGAACGGCCAGGTCGACGCCGTCTTCGCCACCTACACCATTACCGATGAGCGCAAGAAGCTCGTCTCCTTTGCCGGTCCCTACTACTACACCCAGCAGGCCATCCTGGTACTCGCCGATAACGACGACATCAAGAGCGTCGACGACCTGGCCGACAAGAACGTCGCCGTCCAGTCCGGCTCCAACGGCCCCGCCATCCTGGAGGAGTTCGCTCCCAAGGCCAGCCAGCAGGAGTTCAAGACCGACGAGGAGGCTCGTCAGGCACTCCAGCAGGGCCGCGTTGACGCCTACGTCATCGATAACAACATGCAGCAGAGCGCCCTGGTCCGCGAGCCCGGTAAGTACAAGATCGCCGGCAAGCCCTTCGGCAGCAAGGAGCCCTATGGCATCGGCCTGCCGCTCGATTCCGACGGTGTCGCCTTTGTCAACGACTTCCTTAAGAAGATCGAGGACGATGGCACCTGGACCGAGCTGTGGCAGATCTGCATCGGCGACCGTACGGGCGACACTAATGTTCCCGAGCTGCCCGAGATCGGCGCTTAGGCAGCGAGCCTGGTAACGGCCGCAACGAAACCATATGGAAACGCACGATGCGCTTTATTGCGGTAAACTGTTTCCTCACAGAGTTGTCGGGGCTTCCGTACACACGGGAGCCCCTTTCCTTATCGGCGGGAGGTCCGCATGAGTCTCTCCGAACTCTGGTCGCTCTATGGCCAGAACTATATCGACGCGCTGCTAGCAACCTGGGGCATGACGCTTGAGTCGTTTGCCATCGCCATGGTGCTGGCCGTCGCCGTCACCGTGATGCGCGTGTCGCCGCTCAAGCCGCTGCGCGTCTTTGGCGACCTGTATGTCCAGGTCTTCCGTAACATCCCCGGCATCGCACTGCTCATCATCGTCGTCTATGCGCTGCCGCCGCTCAAGGTCGTCCTGCCCTACCGCACCTGCGTTATCGTCGCCACGGTCCTTTTGGGCTCGGCCTTTGGCTCCGAGAACTTTATGAGCGGCATCAACACCGTCGGCGTCGGCCAGGTGGAAGCCGCCCGCTCGCTGGGGATGAGCTTCAGCCGTATCCTCGCCAAGATCGTGATTCCGCAGGCGCTGCGCTCGAGCGTGCTGCCCATGACCAACCTCTTTATCGCTGTCATGCTCACCACCGCGCTCGGCAGCCAGGTACCGTTGCAACCGCAAGAGCTCACCGGCGTGGTGAGCTACATCAACACGCGCTCGCTCGGCGGCGTCGCCGCGTTCTTTATCTCGGCGCTCGGCTACCTGGGCACGGCCTTTGTGGTGAGCCACATTGGTAACTACATTGATAAGAAGGTGAGGATCCTCCGATGAGCAAGCACTCCACCTCCGCGCTCACCATGCGCGATGCGCTCTACGAGGCTCCCGGCCCCAAAATGCGCGCCAAGATTCGCATCGGCACCGCCATCTCGCTTGTTGCCGTCGCCGTGCTCTTCGCCCTCGTGTTGCAGCGCTTTTATGTGACCGGCCAGCTTTCGGTCCACTATTGGTATTTCTTTACGCACCTCACCACCTGGAAGTTCCTGCTTGCCGGCTTTGAGGGCACCGTTAAAGTCGCACTCACCGCCGGCACCATCGCGCTGGTGCTGGGCTTAGCCCTTATGCTCGGCCGTACCAGCGACATTAAGCCGCTGCAGCTGGTCTGCCGCGTGCTCACGGATTTCTTCCGCGGCGTGCCGAGCCTGCTGTTCATCTACTTCTTCTTTTTGGTGCTGCCCCAGTACAAGATCGCGCTGCCGTCGTTTTGGATGCTCACGCTTCCCGTCGCGCTCGCTGCCGCCGGCGTACTCGCCGAGATCTTCCGTGCCGGTGTCAACGCCGTACCGCGTGGCCAAGTCGAAGCCGCCCAGGCACTCGGTCTCTCCAAAGCTAAAATCACCTTTAAAATCGTGTTGCCGCAGGCCATTCGGTTTATCATTCCGTCGTTGATTTCGCAGCTTGTGGTCGTAGTCAAAGACACCACCGTCGCCTATGTGGTGAGCTACCCCGACCTCATGCAAAACGCCCGCGTGCTCATTACCAACTACGACGCCCTCGTGTCGGTCTACCTGGTTATCGCGGTCATCTATATCCTCATCAACGTCGCGATTAACAAGGCTGCTGTCTACGTTTCGCACAAGACCGGCGCGACCATCATCCGCTAACGCTTTACCATTTCGAGTCATAAGGAGCCGAGCACATGGCACAGAGCACCTCTTCCACCGGCAATCAGCCGCTGATCGAGCTCAGACACGTCGATAAGCACTATGGCGATCTGCACGTCCTCAACGACATCAATCTCTCGGTCGACCGCGGCGAGGTCGTCGTGGTGATTGGCCCCTCGGGCTCGGGCAAGTCGACCATGTGCCGAACCATCAACCGCCTGGAAACCATCGACTCGGGCGAGATCCTCATCGAGGGCGAGCCCCTGCCGCAAGAAGGCAAGGATCTTGCCCGCATGCGTGCCGAGCTGGGCATGGTGTTTCAGCAGTTCAACCTGTTCGCACATATGACCGTACTGCAGAACGTCATGCTGGGACCGGTTGATGTGCTGGGCGTCTCCAAGGACGAAGCCCGTGAGCGCGCCATGGACCTGCTCGGCCGCGTGGGCGTGGCCGAGCAGGCCGATAAGGTGCCCGCACAGCTCTCGGGCGGCCAGCAACAGCGCGTAGCCATCGCCCGCTCGCTTGCCATGCAACCCAAGGCCATGCTCTTTGACGAGCCCACGAGTGCCCTCGATCCCGAGATGATCAACGAGGTACTCGAGGTCATGGTCCGTCTGGCCCAGCAGGGCATGACGATGATCGTCATTACGCACGAGATGAACTTTGCCCGCCGCGTAGCAGACCGCGTCGTATTTATGGCCGACGGCCAGATCGTGGAAACCGGCACACCCGACGAGTTCTTCGACCATCCCCAGACCAAGCGCGCCCAGGACTTCCTCAACTCCATCAAGGGCCACTAACCCAATTGCCACTCGGGCAAATTCATCAGTAACGTTTGCCCCGCGCCACCCCTGTGCCATGTCCACCCGGATTCGAAAGCCGCAACCATGATCGGAACCCGCACCTCATCGTCCTACACCCCGCACGTCGACGTCGCCCCCGCCGACCGCCCACTCATCCTCGTCGCACCGCGCTGGGAAGAGGCAGAGCCGTTTTTAACCGAGATGCTCTCCCCCAACGAGGAAATCGCAAGTGTCTTTGTCGATGCCATCCTTGCCGCTGGCGGCCTGCCGCTGCAGATGTCCATCACCGAGGACATTGAGGTCATCCGTCATTACGTTGATATCGCCGACGGCATCGCCATCCCCGGCGGCCCCGACGTCAATCCCAAACGTTGGGGCGATGATCGACCCTACGACCCCACCCTCTGCTGCGAGATCCGCGATAGCTTTGAGTTTAAGCTGGTCGGCGAGGTGCTTCGCGCCAAGAAGCCGCTCTTTACCACCTGCCGCGGCACGCAGCTGCTCAACGTCGCCACTGGCGGCACCCTGTGCATGGACGTGCCGAGCCTGGGCGCTCGCGAGGGCCGCACGCAGTGGCGCCACACCCACGTGCTCAACGACCCCGTGCATCCCGTCGAGGTCGTGCCGGGCTCGTTGCTCGACCGCGCGGTTGGTGGCGCCAAGCTTATCCAGACCAACTCCGCACACCACTGCTGCGTCGATTGTCTGGGTAAAAGCACGCGCTTGGTCGCCAAGGCAACCGACGGCGTTCCTGAGTGCATCGAGGTCGAAGGCCAGCCGTTCTGCCTGGGCGTGCAATGGCACCCTGAGTACACGTGGAAGACGCTCGAGACCGACTTTAACCTGTGGAAGTCGTTTGTCGAGGCAGCGGCAAAGGTTAAGCAGGCTCGCTAGCCCGCAAACCACTCAGGTTAAAGCCTCCTATGCCAGGCGGGCGAACACCAGCCACGGTGCCCGCCCGCCTGCATTTGGTTTGCTCGGTATGATTATCCCTCACAAACAATCAAATAAATCTCGACCGCAATCGGTCGATAGTGAAGCAAATGGTAAAAACGCTTGCTACGTTTATTAGGCAGTCAATTAAAATCGAAACGCATTGGCCGTCCCCCAACGGGGTCACACCGCAAATCCACATGAGCATCGAGGACGGAAGCGGAAGCATGGAATTGGCCCCGAGCTGTATGTAGATCGCTACAACATTGACAAGCAGCAGCATGCCAATCGGACCGAAGCCGGACCCAAAATAGGAAACAGCAATCACGCAAGAGACCACATATGCAAGGCAGACGACACTCGCCAGAAGAAGTCGATAGCAAAAAATATTCAGGTTGAAAACTGCTGAGCATCCAAAACGATTACGCAGTTAAGACAGTACAAAACGACACTTGACAGGATAAATGCGCCCAAAAGGGCAAAAGAAGACAGCACCACTCGCGCAACGATAGCGCACACACGCTTCCCTCCCCGAGCCTCCGACAACCCCCACGGTTCCTCAATAAAGCCCGAACTGACAAAGCGCGGCACAATGCAAGCCGCGATGAACGGAAAGAACAATGCATGAGCCAACGGGGCCACGTTGAACAGCAGACCGCGGAAAACCTCTGCATTACCAAATAGAAGGACATCCTCTGCCGATAGCCGAAGTGTCGGGTCTGGGAAAAAGCCCAAGAAACTGTTCTCACGGAGGCTACAGAACCACATCGGGAAAGAATTAAGCTGCAATACCACCATGCACGCATAAATTAACAGGATTAAGGCGTACGTCCATTTGCTCACATGCCTCAATTCTGAATGAAGAAATCTTCTAGTCTGGCGAGCCATTGAGCACACCCCCAGCACGAAAGCTCACGAGAGCGTAAATCAATACCGATAGACAGCTGGCTGCCGCGCCATATCCCAGAAGCGTCAGCTGCCCCATATCGCTATACCCAAGGGCACATCCGACTCCAAGGTACGGCCCCGGAAGAAAGAAGATCCATCGCAAGAACGGTATGGGCATCTGAAGGTAAGTTCCGTAGAGCGTCAAGCTCATGACAAATCCAATAATTATCGCAGCCCCGCTCAATACAGCGCTGTCTGTAATCCGATAGATGGTCACCGTCTCCAGCGCAACCGATATCACCAATACAGCGTTGACTATCATTGCAGGCAAAAATGCAGTTAGCATATCGTGCGAGAGGTTATGCCCTCCACGTATTATGGCTATTGCAAAAAGAAGAAGGCAAAGCGCACTATATGCTACGCCAATTATTAAAGCAAACGAAAGCACATGTGCTAGGACCCCATTAAAGCGGGTAAGACCTCTTGCTGAAGAAATTCGGTGCCCCTCTTCATAGCCGCGCTCCTGTAAAATCGCCAGGCAAACGATGAGCGGAACGAACAGAGACGTGCCGGCAAAAGCACTGCGCACAAGGGACTCATCGGGTGCAGAAGGATCGATTACATTCCAGCAGAAACCAATATCCTCCCCAAAAACGCTATTGCCAAAGGCGAGCAACGTTGTTCCGTTTTTTAGAAAGACACCGAAGAGAAGGCCGAACGCCAGAATAAGCGCAAGACCAAACTTCGCCGGAAACATCCTGTGCAAACGCATCATATCTGCCTTTATGGGATGGATCGCCCGCTTCATAGCGAGACCGCCTTCATCAAGCGCCTGTAATACTCTTTTAGGGACGACGCCTCATCCCTTATGACGTCCATCGATTCCTTTTTCAGCAGTTCGCCGTCATGAATAAACACGCAACTTGTTGCAACTGATACCAACTCATCCAAATCATGGCTAGAGACGAGCATGGTCTTACCCTGTTCTCGATTCAATCGACCGATAAGGGCCCATATACTCTCGATGCCCAGCGGGTCTAATCCATTTGCCGGCTCATCGAAAATTAGTACGTCGGTGTCGCCCAACAAAGCCGTAGCTATATCCAGCCGCCGTTTCATTCCCAGAGAAAAACTGTTCACGCTCTTTTTCTCTTCGACGTCCAGCCCGACTAGGCTCAAAACGCGAGGAATCTCACGATTCGCATCAAGCCCCCATTCCGCACATCGGATCCGAAGATTCTCAGCCGCACTGAGGGATTGGTATGCTCCGCAGGAATCTGGCACATAGCCGACACGCGTCCGCATCAGGCTCAGCTCTTTTTTCGACTTGCCCCCAAAGAGCTCCACGCTCCCCGACGACGGCTCGCAGAGGCCCAAGACGATTTTAATAAGCGTGCTTTTGCCCGCACCGTTTGCACCAACAAGGGCAAGGAGCTCAGACTGATGCACCTCGAAGGAAACGTCATGCAAAACGCGCCGTTTCCCGTAGCGCTTTGACACCTTTGATAACTTTATCGCTGATGCGTTCATCGGCCTCCCGTTCTGCTTGATAGCAAAACCGCTCATATCGTTCCTTCTTTCCTTTATCGTTTTTCATAGTTGTTATTGTTTTTCGATAACTCATATTTGTCAAGGTAATCTAAAAGAAAGAACCCGTGTTAGACACGGGCCCCTTTACGCTGATATTTCGTTATAGTTGTTCGCTTTATGCTACTCGTCGCTCAAATCTACAGCAAAGACTGATGTCGGAAGCAACGCCTCATTGCCTCCGCCGTCCCGCATCTGCCTCACGACATTTTTTGCACGCTCAACAATAAGCTCCTCAAGCTCTTTCTCGCTCACGCGCTGAATAATATCTCCCGGTTGACAGTCAAGTTCATCGCAAATATCGAGAAGCGTCTTAAGGCGAATAGCTTTAATTTTTCCGTTTCTTAGCTTAGAAATATTAGCCGGAGTATGCCCCGTGGCACGAATCAGATCAGCACTGGTCTTTCCGGTCTTAAGTAGCTGCGTCTCAAGCTCGATGATGAGATAGCTCATGCTTCCTCCTACACAAGCTCGTCAGACTGCTCTTGGAGCAGCGAGGCATAACTCCAGATCACCGAGATACACAGACAGACAGCCGCGCCGATAAGCGACCCCGCATCAAAGGCAACGCCTTGGCAAATCTCAATAACGAAGGAATGAGGCACGACGTAAAGCTCCAGCCCACCAATGGTAAGATTGACCGATCCGTAGGCACCAATAAGCGAAACCGCGGCGTTAACAGCAAAGGCAAGCGCAAGAACACGGATAAGCCGCACATGCGTCTTGGTAAAGGGCGAGACGCCTCGCGAGATGTTACGGCTGATCCCACACAGAACGACAAGCGAAATACCCACGACGAGTGCCAGGCACAGTCCGCTTGGGATAACGATGCACCCGCCATCGAGAAGCGTCACGACGCCGAAAGAATCGACAGAGGCAACGTTTGCAACCGCATACCAGATCACGTAAACAACCAACGCGGCAAAAGCGACGAGCATCCCTGCAAAAACGGCTGCCATGCAAAAGCCAAGCTTCCTGATATTTTCGCCCGCTTTGGCCATACGCTGAACGCTGTTAGACATACACTCACCCTCATCGACTCTATCGTTATTCGAACAGTTTATCGAACAACGATATTGATTGCATGCGGAAAGCCCCGCCAGTGCGCATAGGCCATTTACTAACCCGGAGGGGTGAGCGTGGATTTTTGGACACATATCGAACGAGAGTGGATAATCTCCCACTTTAAGGCCGCCACCGGGCCTAAAACGGGAGATTATCCACTCTCATAGTCATCAAGGCCCGCAAGCTCTTATTCGGCCGCCTCGCGCAGGGCCGACATCGTTGCCGCATATTGCTGCTGCAACGCATGCATTCCCTCGCGAGCGCCGTCAACGGCATCGGCGCCGCGCAACGCCTCGGTCACCACGACCGCCGGCTCGTACAGATTATCGAATCCCAGGTTCTGGCTCACGCCCTTGAGCGTGTGCGCTGCCATAAACGCACCTTCGGCGTCTCCCGCCGCCATGGCGGCCTCCAGCTTGTCCATGCTCTCGTCATCCAAAAACTTGAGGGCAAAGCGGGCAAGCATTTCCCCGCCCATCAGCCGAGCGCACGCGTCATCATAATTAGCGCCGATCTTCTCATACGCCTCACGCATGGAAATCATGGATTAAAAACTCCTTTGGTCAAACTAAATCGTAGGAAACGCGACGACATCGGCGGGGCGTGCCAATGTCTCGGCAATTTGGTCTTGCACCTCGAGCAAACAGTCGAGCAGCAACGGGTTAAAGGTGCCGCACTTACCGTCCAGAATCATCTTGATCGCTTCCTCGTGCGGGATAGCGTCCTTGTACACGCGCACGCTCGTCAGGGCATCGTACACGTCGGCCACCGAAACCACCTGTGCGGCAATGGGAATTTCGTCGCCCTTAAGGCCATCGGGATAACCCTTGCCGTCCCAGCGCTCGTGGTGCCAACGCGCGATCTGGTACGCATATTCCATAAGCGCATTGCCGGCGTGATGGCTACCCAGCTCACGCAGCATGTCGGCGCCGATCGTGGTATGCGTCTTCATAATCTCGAACTCCTCGGGCGTAAGGCGTCCGGGCTTGTTGAGAATCGCATCGTCAATCGACATCTTGCCGATATCGTGCAGCGCCGAAGCCAGGGCGATCGTGGAGCGTTCCTCATTGTCGAGGGAGATCGTGTCGCTACGCCGGACCAGACAGCCAAGCAGCAGCTCGGTCAGCTTCTCGATGTTCGTAACGTGCCTGCCGCTCTCGCCGTTGCGAAGCTCCATGACGCCGGCCATGATGTCGATGAGCATGCGACTGTTCTTGACGCGCTCGTTGTACTGCTGGGACAGCAGATTCGTCAGGCGGCGCTGTTTGGCGTATAGGCGGATGGTGTTGCTTACACGGCGGCGCACGACACGGGAGTCAAACGGGCGGTTGATATAGTCCGAGGCGCCCAGCTCGTACGCGCGCAGAACCATATCATCGGAATCTTCGCTCGAAATCATGATGACGGGCAGATTGTCACTAACCGATCGGCGCGACAGATCGGCCAGCACCTCAAAGCCGCTTACGCCCGGCATGACAATATCCAGCAGCACGAGCGACAACTCATCGCCATAGCGGTCGACCATGTCGAGCGCCGCACGACCGTGGTCGGCCTCGAGGATGCAATACTCGTCCTTGAGCATCTCGCTGAGAATGGCTCGGTTCATCTCGGAGTCATCGACGATAAGCACCGAAGGCTTTTCGCTTTGGAAGGCCTCGATGGAATCGCCATCGGTCACGACCGTACCGGCTTTTGCCTTGGCACGGCTCAGTAACTGGACAGCGCGGCCAACGCCCTCATCGACCGTCTCGCCATGAATGCGAACGCCACCAACACATGCCGTCAAGCTCACGTGCTCATGGCCCGGAATAATCGTGGCATGAACGGCATCGGATACCTGACGCAGACGACGGGCAAAGTCATCGGAGGGAATATTGGGCATGACAGCTACAAACTTGTCGCAGCCATAGCGCACAAGTTCGTCAGTCGAACGAATACCGCTGCGTATGGCTGTTGCCACAGCACCGAGCGCAAGGTCGCCGGCATGGCGGCCACACGTATCGTTGAAGACCCTAAAATCATCAAGGTCGATCATCGCAACACCGGCCTTCATGCGGGCGCTACGGAGCTTTTCTTCGTAATATCGGCGATTGCGCACATTCGTCAGCACGTCGGTGTAGACAAGGTCCTCTTCTGCAGCCTCTTGCCCATCGATCGGACGCACCATCAGCAAGACATGAGGCTCGCCCTCGACCTTTAGAGGGCGCAGACGGGCGCGGTACTCAACACCATCGTTGAGCAGTTGCTCCGACACCTCATCGGAATCTGTCAAGGCCTCAAGACTCGACTGACGCAGACAAGGGCAGCGATCGCCGGCGAGCAGGCAGTTAGGCTCGCTCTTAATCTGATCGGCCGACAGCAAACGTACCACGGGGTAGGTCCTTGCGACACGGGCGACCTCGGCGGCAGCCTCCTCGTCGGTTAGATTGACCTCGTGATTATTGAGCATACGGGGCCCTTTCGATAGTTTCGCATGGAGCGGTGGGTTCCAAATGTTACAAGGGTAACACCTTGTCGATGCAGGTAGGCACGTGAATGCTGTTACATTTTTATGAGTTGGCAGACGGCGCGATTGAAGCCGCAGGCGTGAGGTTTTGAGCACGTTTGTTAACACGGCCGAAACGTTTGCGGATGAAGCCTGTTTTGTTTTTTTGCAGCTGCTAGAACCCCAGGATGCCACGGACAGTCTGGGCAGCCGCTGCCGGGCGATCGCGCAGGCCGTTGTGCGCGCCGGGAATCGTTACGAGGGGGCAATCCAAAAGCTCAGCCGCCATCCTCGTACCCGCCTCGCGGGGCGTGCCAATCGAAAGCTCGCCCAAAAGCACGGCGGCCACCGTTTTCGACGCGCGAACGCTATCCCAATCGGGAACGCAGGTCATAGTAATCCCGTATTCGTTCGCCATGAAACTGCGGCCGTTGCGCAGGGCATGCTTGGCTTCTGCCTCGGTTAACTTGGGGGCCTCAGGGGCCGAATCGCCGATGGCGCCCAGGAAGGCCCGTAATGCCCTGGAGACCTTTCCTGCGGCGATCATCTCGAGCAAAACCGGGGCCGCGCCCAGACCGGCACCCTCATCCGTCACGGCGGGTTCATGCAGAATCGCACGCGAGATTATGGCGGGGTTTGCACGGAGAAGCTCCAGGGCCACCAGCGTACCGGCACTGTGCGCGAGCACGTTTACCGGAGCGCCAATATGCTCGATAACAGCTTGCAGGTCGGCGGCTTGGGCGGCGAGGTCGTAGCGTCCGTCTGCAGCGTCGCCACTCTCGCCGCAACCGCGGCGGTCGTAGGCAATGACGCGATAGTCGCAGGCGAGCTCGCGGGCGATACCGTCAAAAAAGACACCGTCGACGCAGGCGCCGTGCACGCACACCAAGGCGGGTGCATCGGACGATACAACCGGGCCGGCATACTCGCGGCAGGCGATCGTAGTGCCCGCATTCTCGACCGTAAAATCCATACTGTGTTCCCATCGTCAACGCCCATCCAGTTGCACGTCAGTACGGCTAGATGGACCCGCATTGCCTTACAGCTTGTTAACAGATTAACTGTACCCGACCCGAGACTTTTCATGGCACGGCATAATGAGCGACGTGAAAAAACGAAACTTGTAAAGCAAGAGCCCGCACCTTGCTTTGGAGCCGATGCTATGCTTAGGCACAATTGTCTTGAGGAGCATATGCCTATGTCTACGTTTTTGAATGCCAGCCCCATCTTTGGGCCCGTTCGCAGCCGTCGCCTTGGTCTCTCGCTCGGCGTCAACATGATGCCGGCCAGCGGCAAGATCTGCACGTTCGACTGCATTTACTGCGAAAACGGCCTCAACGCCGAGCGCCCCTGCCACGAGCCGTACAACACAGCTACCGTGGTACTCGACGCGCTCGAGGCAAAGCTGTGCGAGATGGCAGCCGAGGGCGAGCTCCCCGATGTGATCACCTTCGCAGGCAACGGCGAGCCCACCGCCGCACCGGAGTTTCCGCAGGCCATCGCCGGCGCCGTCGCGCTGCGCGACGAGCTTGCCCCAAACACCAAGATTGCCGTGCTTTCCAACGGCACACGCGCCGACCGTCCCCATGTACACGATGCGCTCATGATGGTTGATGACAATATCCTCAAGCTCGATACGGTCGACTTGGCATTTATCCAGCTGCTCGATCAACCCGTTGGCCCCTACGATGTGGAGCACCAGATCGAGACGTTCACGAGCTTTGACAGTCATGTCATTATCCAGACGATCTTTTTGACCGGCGAGTATCAGGGCAAGCTCATCGACAACACCGGCGAGGAATACGTCGGCCCTTGGCTCGCGGCGCTCGAGCGTATTCGCCCGCAGGAGGCGACCATCTACACGGTGGCGCGCGAGACACCGGTCGCCGGCCTTGCCAAAGCAGCGCCCGAGGTGCTCGACGCCATTGCCGCGCGCGTGCGCGCCCTCGGCATCCCCTGCCAGGTGAGCTACTAGCAAAACCACGCAGCAGCTAGCACCCGCCATCCCGCCCCATCAGTTGCGGTGATATAGTTCCTATTTGTGCTGTTAAACCGCTTTAATCGGAACTATATCACCGCAACTTTTATGGACGCATGGGTGGGCTATACTAGCTGCGGATGAAAGGAAGTTAGCCATGTATGACAAAGGACCCGTACCCGGCCGCAACGACGCTTGCTGGTGCGGCAGCGGCAAAAAATATAAGAAATGTCACAGCAGCTTCGACGAGCGCCTCGAGCGCCTGTGGGAGGAGGGCTGGGAGGTTCTGCCCCGCACGCTCTACAAGACGCCCGCCGACATCGAGGGCATCAAGCGCTCCGCCGCCATCAACGTGGGCGTGCTCGACTACGTAGGCGAGCACATCGCCGCGGGCATGACCACCAACCAGATCGACCAGATGATCTACGACTACACCGTCGAGCACGGTGGCACGCCGGCCGACCTCAACTACGAGGGCTACCCCAAGAGCGTGTGCACCTCGATCAATGACGTGGTCTGCCACGGCATCCCCTGCGATACGGACGTGCTGCACGAGGGCGACATCATCAACGTGGACTGCTCCACGATCCTAGACGGCTACTTTAGCGACTCGAGCCGCATGTTCTGCATCGGCGAGGTCTCGGCCGAGCGCCAGCGCCTGGTCGACGTCACCCGCGCCAGCGTGGAGGCGGGCCTGGCGGCCGTCAAGCCATGGCTGCCGCTGTCCGTTATGGCCGAGGCCGTACAAAAGACGGTCGAGGACGCCGGCTTTAGCGTGGTGCGCGAGTACGGCGGACACGGCATCGGTAAGGAGTTCCACGAGGACCCGTTTGTGGGCTTTACCACCGAGGCACCCGATGTGGACACCATCATGGCTCCGGGCATGGTCTTTACCATCGAGCCCATGGTCAATGCCGGAGCGCCCGACATCAAGATTAGCAAGGGTGACGGCTGGTGCGTGCGCACCAAGGACGGCAGCGATTCGGCCCAGCACGAGGTACAGCTCGTGGTGACCGAGGACGGCTACGAGCTGCTCAGCTGGTAGTTGTGGATGCGCCGGATGCTGACGGGCACGCTCGTCTTGCATCCGGCGTTTTTGTTTGAGCGTTTTGCCTGATAAAACCTGCCAAAATAAACCTGTCCCTTTTTGGCAGGTCGAGCGGAGAGGACTGCTTGTGAACATTCTGGTTTTGCTGCCCGTCAACGACCGCCATCGCGCAATTCTTGAGTCGAGCGCTCCGGGCGAGGACTTTATCTACACGAGCTCCGACGCCGCCACGCGCGAGCAGGTCGCCGATGCCGACGTGATCTTGGGCAACATCGACCCTGACATGCTCACGGCATGCGAGCATCTTCAGCTGTTGCAATTGCAGACCGCCGGCTATGACGATTACTTGGCCGCCGGCACCGTGCCGGCCGACGCCAAACTGTCTTGCTCGGTGGGTGCCTACGGCCAGGCCGCGAGCGAGCACATGTTTGCCATGGTCCTTTCCATGATGAAGCGCCTGCCCGGCTATCACGATCTGCAGCGTGAGCATCGCTGGGAGGATTTGGGGCCGGTTACCTCGCTCAAAAACGCCAATGTGCTGGTGCTGGGCGCAGGCGATATCGGCGGCCACTTTGCCACGCTCTGCCGCAGCATGGGTGCGCACGTCCGCGGCATAAAGCGCCATCCGCTCGTCTACCCCATTGTGTTTGAGGACATGGACGGCATGGACGCTCTGCCCGAGCGCCTGGCCGAGGCAGACGTCGTCGCATCCTTCATGCCGAGCACGCCCGAGACCCGCGGCCTGGCGAACGCCGAGTTCTTCGCCACGATGAAGCCGGGCGCTTTCTTTGCCAACGGCGGCCGCGGCGACCTTGTGGTCGCCGACGACTTGGTTGCCGCCCTGGAGTCGGGACATCTCGCCGGCGCCGCGGTCGACGTCACCGACCCCGAGCCGCTGCCTGAGACAAGCCCTCTGTGGGATGCGCCTAACATGCTCATCACGCCGCACGTCTCTGGCTGGTTCCACCTGGCCGCCACGCTCAACAACGTCATCGACATCGCCGCGGAAAATCTGCGTCACCTGCAGGCCGGCGAGACCCTGCGCTGCTGGATCGAACATTAGGGTTCCGCCGTTCTAACGAACGTCGGACCGGTCGACGCTGCGAGCCCGCCGTTTGGCCAATCTGCCGTTCAATTTCAAAGGCGCGACCAGAAGGTCAGCGCCTTTTCATTTCACGGCACATTGGCTCAAACGGCGGGCTCTCGCTGACTTTTGCTCAACCTGCGGCGTTTCCTTTTTGGTGCAATGGGGTCAAGTTGGCTTGCGCCATACCGGTAGTTCTGTCTGCGACACTCTCGCCAAAGTGATCTCAGACATACACCTAGTGTTTTCGACGCTCCGCTTATTAGAGCCAGTCCGTCTCCTCGTCGTAGCGGTCCGAATAGGCGTTACGCTTGAGTTCTTCATCGCTCGTTGGTCGCGCCTTGGACACGTCGACCCCTGAATCGCGGCAAGCAGTGGCGAACAGCTGCGAACCCTGATCGATAAGCTCAATCTTGCGCTCGGCCTTCATGTCTTCGGCCTGCATTTACAGCCCCACGCTTTCGGCTCCGTTGATGGTTAGGTTGCGCTCGTAGAAGGCCGTGAGGGCGCGGATGGCGTACATCACGTCGCGCACGCCGCCGGTCTCGTAGCTTGAGTGCATGGCCAGCTGCGGCAGGCCCACGTCCACGGCATGCATGCTCGCCTGCATATTGGACAGGTTACCGAGCGTGGAGCCGCCGGCCATATCGCTCTTGTTGGCGAAGGCCTGCGTGGGCACATCGGCGTCATCGCAGATAGCCTGGAACACCGCGCGGCTAAAGGCATCGGTGCAGTAGTGCTGGTTGGCGGCTTCCTTGATGACGATGCCGCCGTTGAGCACAACCTGGTTGCGCGCATCGCACTTCTCGGCGTGGTTGGGGTGCACGGCATGCGCGTTGTCGCAGCTCACGAGCATCGATGCGGCAAGGGCGCGATGATACGACTCGTCGTCAAAGCCCAGCGATCCGTTGATGCGGCGCAGCGCGTCGGCCAAGAACGTCGACATGGCGCCCTGCTTGGTCTCGGAACCAACCTCCTCGTTATCGAAGCAGCAGAAGACCGAGACGTCGCGCGCGTTCTCGGCACCCAAAAATGCCTGCAGCGAGGTGTAGGCGCAGGCCAGGTCATCAAGCTTGGGCGTCGAGATAAACTCGTCGGCCCAGCCCCAAATGCGCGCATCCTGACGATTGACCAGGAACAGGTCGCGACCCAAGATTTGCTCGGGCTCAACGTCCAGCTCGTCGGCGATCAGAGCATCAAAGTCGCCCTGCTTAAGCTCGCCGGCGCTGATGAGCGGGCAAAGGTCGACGGCGCGGTTGGGCGCAAAGCCCTCGTTAACGCCGCGGTTCATGTGGATGGCAAGGCTCGGGATAATAGCGACCTCGCGCTCGGTGGCAAGCAGACGGCTCTCAATACGGTCGCCCTCGCGCACCAGCACGCGGCCCGCGAGCGCCAGCGGGCGATCGAACCAGGTGTAGTCGATCATGCCGCCGTAGGCCTCGGTGTTCAGGCGCAGCGTTTCGCCCGCGCCGTCAAGCTCGGGCACGGCCTTGACCTTAAACGTCGGCGAATCGCTGTGCGACGCCGTGAGCTGAAAATGATAGTCACCGGCAACGCCGTCCTCGCCCCACGTCGCGGCCAGGTCCTCGCCCACCTTAAAGGCGATAACGCTCGAGGTGTTGCGCTGCGTGTAATAACGCCCGCCCGGCTCGATGTCCCACGCCGCATTCTCGGGCAGGTAGGTAAAGCCCGCCTCGTCGAGCTCGGCCATAATGGTCGCCGCCGTATGGAACATGCTGGGGCATGCCTCGATAAAGTCGACAAGGTCGTTGGCGGCCTCGATATCGTCAGCCGTCACGTGCACGCGCTCGGGCGTTTCCTGATCCGTCATGCTCTCCCCTTTCGCTGGGTTGATGGTCCCCTCCAGCATACCCCGCCACGCCAGCGCCGCACTCTTCATTCCGTGCTTAATTCCGCGCCGCTCACCAAGTTGAGCCATCATGCCCGCGCTCCTTTTGCGACAATTGCGCTAACAGGACGAGAGGAGCCGTCATGAAGCCACGTAACATTGCCATCGCCTGCGGTGTCGCGGGAGTCGCCGTCGGCCTTGCCGCTGCCGCCGGCATCGTTTACCGCAAGCAAATCAAGTCCGCCGCGTCGCTCAAACGCTTGACCGGCTACGCGGATGGCTATGACCTGCACGCAATCGACATCGTCTACGACTACGACCTCGACTGCATCATCGCCGCCGATGTGCGCGACGACCAGGCCTACATCGATGCTGTGGTGGCACAGGTGTTGCCCGGCGTGCCAGCACATGTCCAGGCGCCCCAGTTTGCCTGCAGCGCTTTTATCGCCGTAGATGCCGAAGGCCGCGTGCGCACCGGCCGCAATTACGACTTTAAGGACGACACCTCGGCGCTGCTGGTGCGCAATCACCCACGCGGCGGCTATGCCTCCATCGGGTTTGCCGCCCTTAACAACCTGGGCGATAATACTCCGCTTGACTCCGTCGCCGGACGCGCCGCCGCGCTCATGGGCCCGTTTGCCCAGCTCGACGGTGTTAACGAATGCGGCGTGTCCATTGCCGTACTCACTCTGGATTCCAAGCCCTGTGACCAGGACACGCAACGCCCCGTCATCAACACTTCGCTCACCATCCGCCTTGTGCTCGACCGCGCGGCTACCACACAGGAGGCCGTAGACCTGCTTTCTGCCTACGACATGCACGCCATGGCAGGACGCGATTACCACTTCTTTATCAACGACGCCTCCGGTGACGCGCGCGTAGTAGAGTGGGATCCGCGCGATCCGGACCGCGCTTTCAAAGCGACCCCTGTACGCCAGGTTACGAACTTCTACGCCTGCTATGGCGACGAAGTGCTGCCCAACCAAAAGAATGGCGAGCTTGGCCATGGCAAGGAACGCGCCGTCGCCATCGCCGATGTCCTTGACGCCCATGCCGGCGCCCAAGACGAGGCAGTCGCTTGGAAGGCCCTACGCGCTGCAGCGCAAGAGCCCAATCCGGAAGACATCACCAGCAATACGCAATGGTCGGTCGTCTTTGACAATACCGAGCCCGCTGCCGCCATCACGCTGCGCCGCCACTGGGGCGACGTCGACGCCTTCGCGCTGTAAGGAGCTGGCACCGTCGTCCTTACGCTCGCCTGACGTTGCTTACATTTCCATACGCTTGAGCTAACACGTTTTACCCCCGTATCAACAGTGTGCGGGGGTAAACTTATGCGCATGTTATAACTTGCCCGGAAGGACTCATCATGCTTAGAATCGGTCTTCTTACCAGTGGCGGCGACTGCCAGGCGCTCAACGCCACCATGCGCGGCATCGTCAAAACGCTCATGACCAATAGCGAAGAGCCTATCGAGATCTACGGTTTTGAGGACGGCTACCAGGGCCTTATCTACAGCAGATTCCGCGTCATGACGCCCGCCGATTTTAGCGGCATCCTCACCCGCGGCGGCACCATTTTGGGCACGAGCCGCACGCCGTTCAAGCGCCTGAACATTCCCGAGGCCGACGGCGTCGAGAAGGTGCCCGCGATGGTCCACACCTATCATAAGCTGCAGCTCGACTGCCTGTTTATGCTGGGTGGCAACGGCTCCACCAAGACCGCCAACCGCCTGCGCGAAGAGGGCCTCAACGTTATCGCCCTGCCCAAGACCATCGATAACGACACCTGGGGCACCGAGATGACGTTTGGCTTTACGAGCGCCATCGACGTCGCCACCAAGTGCATCGACGACATCCACACCACCGCCTCGAGTCACGGCCGCGTGTTCGTTATCGAGATCATGGGCCACAAGGTTGGCTGGATCCCGCTGTACGCCGGTGTCGCGGGCGGTGCGGACGTCATCCTGATTCCCGAGATCCCCTACGACATGGACCAGGTCATCAAGACCATCGAGCATCGCATGGAGACCGGCAGCCGCTTTACCATCGTGGCCGTCGCCGAGGGCGCCATCTCTAAGGAGGACGCGGCGCTGTCCAAGAAGGAGTACAAGAAGAAGCTCGCCGAGCGCACGAGCCCGTCGATCGTCTACGACATCGCCAAGGAGATCGAGGCCAAGACCGGTCGCGAGACCCGTGTCGCTATCCCCGGTCACACGCAGCGCGGCGGCCAGCCCGACGCTCAGGACCGCATCTTTGCGACCCAGTGCGGCGTCGAGGCCGCGCTTGGCTGCCTGCGCGGCGAGTTTGGCTACATGATTGCCCTGCGTGACGGCAAGATGTGTCACATGCCGCTCGAGGATGTTGCCGGCAAGCTCAAGTATGTCGACCCCCAGAGCGATCTGGTGCGCGAGGCCAAGGCGTTGGGCATCAGCTTCGGCGACGAATAGCCTCGGCTGGAACCGCTCTCATCGGAGGCCCCAGGGCTTACCTCCCAAATCGTCCTCGGACATGTCAGGACCCCGCCGTGCGCTTCGCGCGGCGGGGTCCTTCCGTCCTGCGGAAAGATTTGGGAGGTAAGCCCTGGGGTCTCCTGCGGCAACTGAGGAGGCTGAGGCTATTCGTCTTCTTGCTGCGGGTGCCTAGGGTGGGATGCGGCGTGCATTTTTGGGAGTATTCAGCAGCCGAAGGCACCTGCATACTGGATTTTGGGCGAAAGGCAGGCACTATGGGCCGCATCCTGTAAAAAATGATCGGTCCTCGAGGCACCGGGGGCTCAGAATCAAGGCTTTCGGCGCGGTTTTGCACTCCCATTCCCGCGCCCGCGGGCTCCGAGATGCTGAATACTCCGGAATTTGCACGCCGCCCCCGGGGGTACCCGTGGGCAAAAAGCAACCGCCCCGTCAAAGTATGCATTTGGCGGAGCGGTTTATGCAAAAACGCTGCTGCGGGCGTGTCGGCAGTTCGCTAGAACTTGGATCCCAGGACAGGTTACTCGGCACTCTTGAGGGCGCCGACCATGTCGATCTTGTTGAGGGTACGATTGGTGGCGAGATTGACGATAAACGTAAAGCCAAAGGAAAGCACCACGGCGAGCACGTAGCTTAGCGGCTCGACCTCGACGTCAAAGTACAGCGACGGCATCTGCAAAATGTAGGTAAAGCTCTCGGCCAGCAAGCCGCCTAGCGGCACGCCCAGAGCGGCGCCAATCGCCGTGAGAATCAACGTCTCCTTGTTGACGTAATGGTGCACCTCACCACGGCGGAAGCCCAGCACCTTGATGGTCGCCAGCTCGCGTTCGCGCTCGGAGATGTTGGTGTTGGACAGCGTAAACACCACCACAAACGACAGACACGCTGCCATAAAGGTCACGAGCACCACGACCGAATTGATAATCGTAAAGTTCGCCTCATAGTTTTCCCAATGCTCGGCCGTACTCGAAATCGTGAGCCAGCCGTCACTCTTAAGATTCTTGCTAAACGCAATCTGGTCGGCCGACGAACCCTTAAGCAGCACAAAGACGCCGTTAAGGCGTGCGCTTCGACCGAACGCGCGCTCATAGGTGCCCTGAGTCATATAAAGCGTGTTGCCCAGATAGTTGAGCGAAATGTCGCTGACTTTGACCTTGGCAACGTTGAGCGACGAATCCTGGACGTGTGCTGTATCGCCCGGCTGAATCCCCAGCACCAGCTGTGAACTCTTGCTCAGATACACATCTCCGTCACGCAAAGACAGCGGCTCTTTGGACTCATCCTCAAGGCGAACGTAATTGCCCAAGTCACCCGTGCGGTCATCGGGCACCACGATCAGCTGCACGGTCTCGCTCTTGCCGCCAAACGTAAAGGTGACGTTGTCGGTCATAATCGGCAGGGTCGAGGTCGCGGTCACGTTGGAATCATTGGCCGCGCTGCGCTCATCCAATGCCGCGCACGTCTGAGTAAAGTCGTCGGGATTGGCGACCGCCAGCAGGTCGTAGCGCGTGATATGCCCGTACTGTTTGGGCGAAAGCGCCACCGACGTGTCACGGATGCCCATGCCGCAGATCACGAGCGCCGTACAGCCCGCGATACCGAAGATGGTCATAAAGGCGCGCTTTTTGTAGCGGAATAGGTTGCGTGCAGCGACCTTGTTTAAGAAGCCCATGCGGCGCCAGATAAAGCCGATATGCTCGAGCAGAATGCGCGAGCCGGCGCGCGGGGCCTTGGGACGCATGAGCGAGGCTGGGGTCTCGGCCATCTCGTGGCGGCAGGCGATAATCGTAGCGCCCACCACGCCCACGGCAAACAGCGCCACCGACACGAGTGAAGACACGATATCGTACGAAAGCAGCATCTGGGGCAGCGAGTACATGTCGTCGAACACCGTAAACAAGAACAGTGGCAGGCCCACAAAGCCGATGATGTTGCCGAGCACGCCGCCGATCAGACATGCCCACAGCGCATAGTCCACGTATTTGGACAGGATGCGCTCGCGTGAATAGCCAAGCGCCTTGTACAGGCCAATAAGCGTGCGCTCCTCCTCGACCATGCGCGTGGCGGTGGTGAGGCTGATGAGCACGGCGACGATAAAGAAGATAAACGGGAACACCGTGGCGATGGCCTCAATTGACGAGCTATCGCTTTCCACGCTCGAGTAGCTTGCGATGTTACCGCGGTCCTGAATGTACCAAGTGCATTCACCCAGATTGGAAAGCTCGGCGCGGGCATCGGCGAATTGCTGATCGGCGGCGGCGCGGCGCTGGTCCAACTCGGCCTGAGCTTGGACGCGCTCCTCGCTGCCCTCGGCCATGCGGTTGATGCTATCCTGCTCAATCCCAAAGAGCATGGCGGCCTGGCGCTCAGCCGCATCCAAGCTTGCCGGCGTGTCAACCGTCAGCTCCTGGACGCGCGCCTTTTCACGCTCCTCGCGGATCTTCTCGATATTGCCCTTGACCTCATTGATCTTTGCCGTGTAGGCATCCGAGTAGGAGTTGAGGCTCTTGGCTCCCTCGACGATCACGTGGACCGCGGAGTAGGACGATGATGTCGCGGCATCCTCGCTCACATAGAACTTATAGTCCGCAGCCGAAGCGGCACGGAAGGCGTTGACTGTCGAGTCGGAGCTCACATCAGTGGGGTCGAGGACCTCGGCCGTAATGGTGTAATCGCCCGCGGCAAACTGATCCTTGGCGCTTTGGTTCGACGAGCTCGCGTCATTGGCGGCAAAACTCACGGTATCGCCGAGCTTTTTGCCCGAAGCCTTCAGGAACTTCGAAGTTACCGCCACCTCATCGGCGCTCTCGGGCAAATCGCCGTTCACGAGCACTGGCTGATCGATGTTCTCCTTGGAGAGACTTTGCACGACCACGCGCTCGCGCGTTGTGCCCACGGCGGTGTAGGCGGTCTCGGTGTAGATACCCTCGGCCGTCTCGACGCCGTCGATCTCTTGGATAGCCGTGAGATCGTCGCGCGTAAGGCCACAGGTCGACTGCACGTTAATGTCATAGACATTCTGCTGGTCAAAATAGGCGTCGACCGAATCGCACAAATCCTCGCAGCCCGCCTTAAGGCCGCACATCACACTCACGCCGAGCGCGGTGATGACCACGATGGACAAGAAGCGCTTAAGACTGCCGCGGATTGTGCGGTAGATGCCACGGCGAAATACCGTCGGCACCATATCGTTTGAGCTTTGAGCAGTGCGGTAGGTCGTAAAATCCTGCTCGCACTCCGCGTTCTGCGCGTCGCGGCGCTGGCTGTTTTGGCGATCTTGGTCCATGGGCGCTACCACTCGATCGTCTCGATAGGCACGGGATTTTGTTGAACTGTCTCGCTCTCCACGCGACCACTCTTAAAGCGGATCAGACGATCGGCCATGGGCGCGAGCGCGGAGTTGTGCGTGATGATGATGACCGTAATGCCCTGCTTGCGGCAGGTATCCTGCAACAGCTGCAAAATCTGCTTACCGGTTTTGTAGTCGAGTGCACCCGTGGGCTCGTCGCACAGGAGCAGCTTGGGATTCTTGGCCAGTGCGCGTGCAATGGACACGCGCTGCTGCTCGCCGCCCGAAAGCTGCGCCGGAAAGTTGGCGAGGCGCCCGCCCAGGCCAACCTGGCGAAGCGTCTGTTCGGCATCGAGCGAATCGGGGCAAATCTGCGCCGCAAGCTCGACATTTTCGAGCGCCGTCAGGTTGGGGACCAGATTGTAGAACTGGAAGACAAAGCCGACGTCGGCACGGCGGTATTCCACGAGCTGCGCCTCGTTGGCGGAGCTCACGTCGCGCCCGTCCACCGTCACGGTGCCGGAGGTTACCGTATCCATGCCGCCCAGGATGTTGAGCGCCGTGGTCTTGCCGGCACCCGAGGCGCCCAGGATAATGGCGAGCTCACCGCGCTCAACGGTAAAGCTCGCGCCGTCGAGCGCGTGAATGCGGGCATCGCCCTCGCCGTACGCCTTGATGACGTCTTTGAATTCGATATAAGCCATCGATTAATTCCCATCTGGTCGGATAACTCCTTAGTATTACCCATTTCGCACCGACCAAAAAGGGACAGGTTTATTTTGGTAGGTTTTAGAGGCGGACGGTGAAGGTAATCTGGTTGCCGTGGCCGCAGGCAGAAGCGCTCCCGCCATGGGCTTCGGCGATGGCTCGTATCACGGATAGGCCCACGCCCGAGCCGCCCGTCTTGGAGCTGCGCGATACGTCTGCACGATAGAAGCGGTCGAACAATCGGTCCAGGTCGCCTTCGGGCAGCTCGTCCACGGCGTTCGATACGACAAGCTCGGCGGCACCTTTACCCTGACCGCGCGAAACGGCACGCAGGCTCAGCTCAATCACGCTGTCCTCGCTTGCGTAGCGTGTGGCATTGTCCAGCAGCAGCTCAACAACCTGCGCCACTGCCGCGGCATCGGCATGGGCCCGCACACCGCTCGCGATCGACGTCGACAGCCGCTTTCCGCGCGAAACCGCCACCGATTCAAACGGTGCCGTAGCCTTGTCCACGGCCTCTGAAAGATCGATCGATGTCATGGTAAAGCCGGCCGAACCCTCGTCCATACGCGCCAAGAACACCAGACGCTCCGTCAGCGCCGTCAGCCGCGCGACCTGCTCGTGAATGCTCTGCGTCCACTCGCTCTCGCCGCTCTCAATTTCCTGTACCTCGTTAGCGGCATCAATCACGGCCAACGGCGTCTTGATCTCGTGGCTTGCATCGGTAATAAAGCGCTTTTGCTTGCTGTAGCTCTCGACCATCGGTCGAATCACCGCACCCGAGGCACCCGCCACAATTGCAAGCACCGCCAGCCAGCCAATGCAACTGATCGCCACGCTCGCGCTCAAAAACGAATGAAAGCTTGCAAGCTCACGCGAGCAGTCCACGAACACATAGGTGGTCTCGTCGCCCTGAACCGTAACCGTATAGCGGTAGTTACCAGAAAAGCCCGAGGTCCAACCCTTGGAATATAGTCCTGCAGCGATGCATGCAGCGCGCTTGGCGCCCACCGCGGCAATGCGGGCCGTATTGACATCGGCAACCTGTCCGGCGTCAATCGTCACCGTAAAGTAGCGCGTGTCGAAGGGAGACTCCGCCGTCATGCCTTCGAAGTGCCTGATGCGAACGCCCGCCTGGCTATCGCCGGCATCCTTGCCATTAGTGGGATCGTCTTTAGGCTCGTCCCCCCAATCGATACCGTCCTTGCCCGCCAGGATATAGTCCAGGCGAGCGTCGGCCATCTTGCAGACATGCGAATAATTGACGATGTTGATGCCGGCGATGATGAGCGTGAGCACCACGGTCACGGCGCCCATGGCAACGAGGATAAACTTGCGACGCAGGCGGCAGCCCAATGCGTCAACAGAATTTGCCCGCCCCGTACTACTCGAGGCGGCGTGAAACCGCTCCGTCATGCGTTTGCACCACGCGCGCACGCTCACGCCTGTTCGCCTTCCTCGACAACCTCAAGCGAATATCCCTGATTGCGCGACGCGCGGATGGCCACATTGGCACCCAGCGCCGTCAGCTTTTTGCGCAGGTACGAGATGTAGACCCACACCACGTTAGCGCCTTCGGGTGCGTCCTCACCCCAAACCCCGAGCATCAGACGCTCGGTGGGCATGCGCGTGCCGGCGTTACGCATAAAGAGCTCCATAAGCTGAAACTCACGGTTGGCCAGATGTTCCTCGCCCAAAGGCCCAACGAGTGTGCAAGCCGCCGTGTCGAGGCGCACGTTGCCCACACTGAGCGTCGTGGCGTCAATTGCCGTCGCCGCGCGCGTCATGGCACGAATACGCGCAAGCAGTTCCTTGGCGGCAAACGGCTTGGTCAGGTAATCGTTGGCACCAGCATCCAGGCCCTCGACCTTATCGGACACCTCGCTTTTTGCCGTGAGCATGATGATGGGCAGTCGCTTGCCGGCGGCGCGCGTGCACTTGAGCACCTCGATGCCATCCATGCCGGGCATCATGATATCTAGGATTGCGGCGTCATAGTCGTTGGCGAGCAGATATTCGAGCGCCGTCAGACCGTCGAGGGCGGTGTCGACCTCGTAGTCGCTATGTTGAAGAATCGCGGTAAGGGCACGGGAGAGGCCGGGTTCGTCCTCGGCAAGCATCAGCTTCATAGTTGTTCCTTTAGCGCACGGCTATACAGGTTTCGATACTGCCGATGATAGCGCACCGAAAGCTGCCTTAGTGCAGCCTTAGCTGCTCAACCTGCGCGTTTTCAAATACGCAGGATATGGCTTAACCAAACTTAAGGCTCAGATGTCGAGCGCTTGGACGCATGCCGGTCGCGAAAAGACGGCGACTCGTTCTTTCACGGCGTCTTGGCTATGCAAAGTGTTCGAGCGTTACTCCTCGTACGCACCCTCGAGCCGCAGCAGCCACTCCTTGCGGTCAAGGCCGCCGGCATATCCGTTGAGCGATCCGTCGGCCGCCACCACGCGATGGCACGGCACGATAATCGAAATGGGATTACGTGCGACCGCAGCCCCCACCGCACGAGGAGATACAACGGGCGCCTCGTTTCCCGGTGCACGATGTCGAGCCGCAACACGTTGGGCGATCTCGCCATACGTAGCGACCTCGCCACGCGGAATAGAAAGCAGCTCAAACCAAACTTCACGCTGAAACGCCGTACCAATCATATGCAACGGCGGTGTAAACCGAGGCTCCTGCCCCGCAAAATAAGCATTCAACCAAGCCCAAGAACGCTCAAGCACCGAAGACGCCGCACCATTTGCGGGACCCACCGAAGACATCCCACCGGTACCAGAAACTGCATCGGCACCTACGACATACTCCGCATCTTCTTTGAGAAGCGTGGAGCCAAAGTGCTCCTGCCCCTCAAACCAAAGCCCTGTCAAACCGCGGCCATCAGCGGCAAGCAAGATTTCGCCCAAAGGCGAAGCAAACGTCGTCGTGACCACCAGCGGCTCCTTTCAAAACTCCGCAACATAATACCGCGAATTGTGCAGACAACTCCCGCAGATGCGTCCGGACAGACTCGATTGTCCAAGAGAGGGCGTTTTCCCTCTCAATATCGGCCGATACCGAGTCGCAACGCCCAAAACGATGTCCGGCAAAAACGAAGGTGAATGGTTTTCCGAGAAGTGGACGAGTAAAACTAGGGCCCCGAAGCATCCGCATTTTTTAATTGCAAAACAGCAGGATTCATGCGATAAAACCGCAGGAAATGGCGGCCAAAATATGCCGATGCTTCAAGGGTCCAAAATAGGTCGTTCACTTCCCGGAAAACCATTCACCTTCGATTCGCATCAACCCCTAAGCCCTCACAAGCAACAAACACAGGCGCGCCAAAGTTACCGCCTCAACCCCAAAGTTCCCGCAGGCAGCAGGCGCAACAGCGCCGCAGCTGCCGGCGGCGCTCCACAGTCCCAAAAGGCGGCAGGCGCGAAGCGCCGGGGTCGCCGCCGGGACTAGGGCCCGCAACAGCCACGTGCCCCCACATCAGCCCAGCGGCCCCAACCGACAACGACCCCATCGCAGATCGCTTGCAGCAGCGTCGCCGCAGGCGGGGGCTGGGCTTAGTTTTCAGAACACTCCGCAGACCAGTGTGGCGCCTTGTCCGCGGCTCCGAAGGAGCAGGACAAGGCGCCACACATGGTCGAGGACGTTCTGAAAACTAAGCCCGGCCCCCGCCGGACAGGTCACGCTACTCGCAGAGCAGCTTAGCGATCTGGACGGCGTTGGTTGCCGCGCCCTTACGGATTTGGTCGCCGCAGCACCAGAAGGTGATGCCACGCGCGGCCTCGGGGTTCGAGATGTCGCGGCGCACGCGACCGACCCAAATCAAATCCTGGTCGGACGTATCCATCGGCATGGGGAAGCGGTCGTGCGCATCCTCGGCAGCCATATCGTCAACCAGCTTGACGCCGGGAGCGGCAGCCAGCGCAGCACGGGCCTCGTCAACCGTAATGTCGCGCTCAAACTCAAGCGTAATGCTCTCGGAGTGCGAGCGCAGCACGGGCACGCGCACACAGGTGCAGTTCACGCGCAGCTCGGGCAGGTGCATGATCTTGCGGCCCTCGTTTTGCAGCTTCATCTCCTCGGAGGTAAAGCCCTCCTCCTTGACGCCGCCAATCTGCGGAATCAGGTTGCTCGCCAGCTGGGCGGCAAATGCGCGCGGCTCGGGAATCTCCTCGCCGCGGCCCAGGGCGGCCAGCTGAGCCTCGAGCTCGGCCATACCGGGAGCGCCGGCACCCGAAGCCGCCTGATACGTGGAGACGATCATGCGCTTCACGCCGGCGAGCTGATGCAGCGGCCACGTGGGAACCAGGCCGATGATGGTCGCGCAGTTGGGGTTGGCGATAAGGCCATGATGCCACTTGATATCGTCGGCATTGATCTCGGGCACGACCAGCGGTACCTCGGGATCCATGCGGAAGGCGTGGCTGTTGTCGACCACGACCGCGCCGCGCTTGACGGCCTCGGGCAGCAGCTCCTTCGCGATATCGTCGCCGGCAGCGCCAAGTACGATGTCGCAGCCCTCAAAGGCCTCGGGGCAAGCCTCTTCGATCACGATCTGCTCACCGCGGAACTCAACGGTCTTACCCGCGGAGCGTGCACTTGCCAACAGCTTGAGCTTGCCGACCGGGAACTCCTGCTCGTTGAGGCACTCGAGCATCTGGGTGCCCACGGCTCCCGTCGCGCCCAAAATAGCAACCGTGTACTGTTTCATGCTTCCCCCTTTAAAGGTTTTGGCTTTTGCCCGCACGCCGAGCAGGCTGATTATTGTTGTCAGTGTATACAAGAACGGGGCGGACACGAAACCCGCCCCGTCGAAACGAAACCGAAACGAAACGCCCCGCCGTAGATTTTTGAGGCGAGTCCCAAAAATCTAGCGAGATAGTAGCTACTTGTGGAGCGCAGCCAGGGTGGGATCGACCGGCGTGGGAGCCTCCAAGTCGGAGACCTTCACAATGCCGTTCTCGTCGGAGAAGGCACGGTAAATGGTCCGAATCGCCAGGTCGAAGTCCTTCTCCTCGACACCGATAATGATGTTGATCTCGTCGCAGCTCTGCGAAATCATACGCACGCTCACGCCGGCCTGGCCAAGCATGCCAAACAGGTGGCCCGAGATGCCGGCACGACCGCGCAGGTTGCGGCCAACGGTAGCGATAAGCGCCAAGCCCTCGACAACCTCGATCTCGAGCGGCTCGACCTCCTGCTGAATGTCGCTCACGAGCGAGTACAGCGAGTCGTGCACATCCTGCTCCTGCACCACGGCGCCAAAGCGGTCGACACCGGTAGGCATGTGCTCGACGGAAACGTCATAGCGCTCGAACACCGAAAGCGCACGGCGCATAAAGCCGACACGGGGCTTGGTGCGGTCGCGGGCCACGTTGATGGCGACAAAACCGCGTTTGCCGGTCACGCCGGTAATGATGGGCTCGGCCTCACCCTCATCAGCCGTCTCGCTAATGATGGTGCCGGGGTCCTGCGGCGCATTGGTGTTCTTGATGACCAGCGGAATACCCGCCTCGCGCACGGGGAACACGGCTTCCTCGTGCAGGACGCTTGCGCCCATGTACGAAAGCTCGCGCAGCTCCTCGTAGGTAACGCGCGCAATGGGCTGAGCCTCCGGAACAATACGCGGATCCGCAGAATAGAAACCCGAGACGTCGGTCCAGTTCTCGTAAAGGTCGGCGCCCAGGCACTTAGCCAAAATCGAGCCCGAGATATCGCCGCCGCCACGATCGAGCAGCTTGATCTGGCCCTCACGCGTCGCGCCGTAGAAACCGGGCATAACAAAGCCGCCCTGCTGACCGTACTCCTGCACCAGCTCGGAGGTGCGATTCATGCTGAGCGTACCGTCGTGATGGAACGCCACAACCGTCGCGGCGTCCAGGAACGGCAGGCCCAGGTACTCGGCCATCAGGCGAGCGGTGAAGTACTCGCCGCGGCTCACGAGCTCCTCGGTAGAGTAGCCGCCCGAGCGGGCGCGCTCGGCAAAGGCCGCAAACTCCTCGCGGATGGGATAGGTGAGTCCTAGCTCGTCAGCAATATCAAAGTAGCGCTGGCCAATGTCCTCGAGCAGCTCCTCACACGACACGTGATACTTAACGTGCGCGTTAACCAGGTAGAGCAGGTCGGTCACCTTGGTGTCGCCCTTAAAGCGGCGACCACAGGCGGAAACCACCACAAAACGGCGAGCCGGGTCGGCATCGACGATGGCCTTGATCTTCTTAAAGTGTTCGGCGTCGGCGACCGACGAGCCGCCAAACTTGGCAATCTTAATCATGGGCTGGAGGTTACCTTTCTAAAAAGCCTCTGCAAACCTACTTTGCGCGCTCTGATACCATGGTTTCACCGATTGGGACCAAGGCATCCGAGGAGCAGTGTTATATGGGAACTTATCATAGTACACGAGGACGCACTTTATCGTGCTCAAGTAAGGTGGCAATCCGCACCGGCATCGCTCCCGACGGGGGTTTGTTTGTCTCGGACGAGCTTGGCACCCAGCAGGTCGATATCAGCTCGCTTGCAGATAAATCGTACTTTGAAATCGCTCAAGATGTGTTGGGAATGTTACTGAATGATTACACGGCCGAAGAAATTTCGGCGTGTGTCGACGAGGCATACCGCGGCACGTTCGCGAGTGAAGAGGTTACGCCGCTCGTCAAACTCGACGCAGCGCCGGGCGCTGACGCCCCTCAGACCTATGTGATGGAGCTCTTTGGCGGCCCCACAAGCGCCTTCAAGGACGTCGCCCTACAGATGCTCCCCCGCCTCATGGCCCGCACTTCCGCCAAGGACGGCGGCGCCGAGCGCATCATGATCGTCACCGCCACGTCAGGCGACACCGGCAAGGCCGCACTCGCCGGCTTTGCCGACGCCCCGGGCACGGGCATCACCGTCTTTTATCCCGAGGGCAAGGTCAGCCGCGTCCAGAACCTGCAGATGTCCACGCAGGAGGGCGATAACGTCGCCGTCTGCGGCATCCGCGGCAACTTCGACGATGCCCAGAGTGCCGTCAAGCGTATCTTTGCCGATAAGGAGCTTGCCGAGCGTCTTGAGGCCGCCGGCACGGTGCTTTCGAGTGCCAACTCCATCAACGTCGGCCGCCTGGTGCCACAGGTCGTCTACTACTTTGCCGCCTATGCGCAGCTGCTGCGCGCCGGCGCTATCGAGGCCGGCGACGCCGTAGAGTTCTGCGTACCGACCGGCAACTTTGGCGATATCCTGGCCGGCTACTATGCCAAGCGTATGGGTCTGCCCGTCGCCAAGCTCATCGTCGCGAGCGACAAGAACAACGTGCTTGCCGACTTCCTGACCACCGGCGTCTACGACCGTAACCGCCCGTTCTTCACGACCATCTCGCCGTCGATGGACATCCTCATCAGCTCTAACCTGGAGCGCATGCTGTACTTCCTGTCCGACGGCGGCTGCGAGCTCGTTGCCGGCCTTATGGAGCAGCTGGCACAGACTGGTCGCTACGAGGTGCCCGCCGAGCTGCTGGCCAAGATTCAGAGCGTCTTTGGCTGCGGCTGGGCCAGCGAGGACGAGGTCCGCGTTGCCATCAAGAGTTGCTGGGACGCCAACGGCTACGTGATCGACCCGCACACCGCTTGCGGCTATCACGTCTTTGAAAAGGTCGCTCCCGCCGAGGGCGCCAAGGCTCGCGTGCTGCTTTCGACCGCCAGCCCCTACAAGTTCCCGCGCGCCTGCTGCGATGCCCTGGGGCTCGACGTTCCCGAGGACGACTTTGAGGCCATGCGCGTGCTCGAGCAGGCCACCAACACGGTCGCCCCGACCCAGCTCGCCGAACTCGAATCCAAGCCCGTCCGTTTCGAAGACGTCTGCGATGTCGATGAGATGGCGAGCTACGTCGAGTCCGCAGCAAAAAAGATGGCCACCAACTAAACCCCTTATTAAGCGCCGGCGAAAGCCGGCGCACCTTCTTTTATCAGATACCCACCGGGATGATGACGAACTGACATGCGGGTCTGTCTGTTTAGTTCGTCGCGAGTTCCGCACGAGCCGGAAAGCACTTAATGTGCTTTCCGAGCGAGCCAGGACTGCCCGAGCAGCGAACTAAACCGCCAGACCCGCCCAGGAGGACCCACATGATCAAAATCACCGTCCCAGCAACCAGCGCCAACCTAGGCATCGGCTACGACACCCTCGGCATGGCCGTCAGCCTCTACTCGCACTTTACCTTTGAGCGCGCCGATAAACTCGCCATCACGGGCTGCCCCGAAGAGTTCCAAAACGAGGACAACCTGGTCTACGTCAGCTTTGTCGATGCACTGGCCGCATGGGGCGAGCCGGCTTTTCCCGTTGCCATCGACATTCAGACTGACGTTCCCGTCGCCCGCGGCCTAGGCTCCAGCTCCACCTGCGTCGTCGCCGGCATTATGGCCGCCGCCGCACTGACAGGCCACACCGTCGACCGCGCCGAGCTTGTTCGCATTGCCACCGAAGTCGAGGGCCATCCCGATAACGTCGCCCCCGCCATCCTGGGCGGCGCCGTCTGCTCCTTTACGCCGACCGATTCGCTCCCCCAGTGCCTGCGCTACGAGGTGAGCGATCGCCTGCGTTTTATTACCGTGATTCCGCCCTACGAGGTACACACGAGCGAGGCGCGCAAGGTCGTGCCGCAGGAGATTCCGCTCTCCACCGCCGTGTGGCAGATGGGCCGCATCGCCGGTATGACGCGCGGCTTGGAGACTGGTGACCTCGACCTGATTGCCGCCGCCAATGACGACCGCATCCAGGAACCCTATCGTCGCCGTCTGATTCCCGACTACAACGCCGTGCGCGACACCTGCCTTAACGGCGGCGCCAAGACCATCTGGATCAGCGGTTCGGGCTCGACCCTTATGGCGGTGACCGACGACACCATCGTGGCAAAATTCCTGCAGGTCAAGCTGCGCGAACAGTTCCCCAAGTGCGACACGCATATCCTCACGTGCGACACGGAAGGCGCTCAAATCGAGTACCTGTAGACATCCTCCTCATATACCTGTCCGGGACGGTCGGGATGTTCCCTCAAAATCGTCCTCGCGCATGAAGGCCCCTTGTCCTGCTCCTACGGAGCGACGGACAAGGGGCCTTCGCGCTGCGGAATGATTTTGAGGGAACATCCCGACCGTCCCTGCGCCTACCTTGCTGAGGATGTCTACAGGGACCCACGCTTTGAAGGGGCGCCAGGCTGATAGTTGATTTTTATTGGCAGGGGCTCTTGCTGGTAAGGGGCACTTACTAGAGGCAAGCCTCGGCAATGCGGCGCTTGAGTTCATCGATGCCGGTGCCGGTCTGGGAGCTCGTGATGATTACATTCTCGGCCGGGACGTTGAGCTGCTTTTTGATAGCGGCCGCCTGGCGGGCCTGTTGGGTACGGCTGAGTTTGTCGGCCTTGGTGAGGCAGACGATAAAGTTGAACTCGTTGCCCTGTAGGTAGTCGATCATGTCGTGGTCGAGCTTGCTGGGGTCGTGACGAATGTCCACCAGCGACACAACCAGGTTAAAGCTGCGCTCGGAGTCGAAGAAGTCGCCGATCAGCTCGGCCCAGCGGTCGCGCTCGGCCTTGGAGCGACGCGCGAAACCGTAGCCCGGCAGGTCCACAAAGTGCACGTCGTCGGCCTCGAAGAAATTGATGTTGCTCGTCTTGCCCGGCGTGCTCGAAACCTTGACCAGGTTCTTGCGGCCAAAGAGTTTGTTCATGATAGACGACTTGCCCACATTTGAGCGGCCAACGAAGCTCACCTCGGGACAGGTGGACTCGGGGATCTGCGAAACCTTGCCGTAGCTGGCGACGAACTTGGCAAGCTGGTAGTTAATTGAATCGGCCATGGACACTCCTTGGTCGTAGGTTCTTACAAAACGGGCGTGCTATTGCGCGGCAGCGATACGACGAACGATGTCAAGCGTGATGCCGCTCGCGGTGCGAGCGTACTCGTCCAGATCGAACTCGCGCTCGCAAAACGCGTCATATGCCTCGTCACAATTATCGCTGATAGCGCGCAGCACCAGGCAATCGACACCATTCTTGGCCGCGATGTGCGCAATTGCCGCGCCCTCCATCTCGACGCAATCGGCATGCGTGGCCTCAATCGCAGCGTTACGCATGGCGTCACCCGTAACAAAGCGGTCACCCGTGGCGATAGTGCCACACAGGAACTGCTTGGGGTCCTTCTCCGCAGAATTCTCATCCGCCGAGGTATCCACAAATCCATGCTCGGCAAGCACGGCGGCGGCAACATCAACCAACGCCGGCGTCGAGACAAACTCCTCGAGCCCCGGCGCGGACTCGGCGATGAGTGCCGTATCGGTATCCAGATAGCGCAGGCACTTGCCTATAACCACGTCGTTAATATGGAGTTTAGGGTTTAGGCCGCCCGCAATACCCGAGAACACAACGGCCTGCGGGGCGTATTTGCTGATGAGATGCTGCGTTGCCGCCGCGGCGTTTACGGTTCCCATGCCAGCGGTCGTAGCAACAACGGACAAACCGTCGAGCTCGCCGCTGACAACGGTCAAGCCCGCCTCTTGTACCACACGAGCGCCGTTCAGTTCTTCTTTAATCTGCGCAACCTCTTTTTCGAGTGCACCGATGATTGCGATGGTAGGCATACCATCCCCCAAACCCGTGAAAACTGCTATCCACGGTATGGTACCAGCATTTTGGCTCAACCGCGCAATACGAAGCCGCTAGACCACCGCAGCGCGGGTATCGTAGAGGAGCAAAATGACTTGCTAGCCGATGGCGTTTTTTAGCTCCGCGCGGCGCTTTTTCATGCCCGTCATGACAGCGTTGCGCAGCTCGGGCATGCGCGCGGTATCCATCTGGGGCACGCCCTCGAGCTTATAGGGAATGCCCAGTTGCTCGTACTTGACGACACCCATCGTGTGATACGGCAGCATTTCCAGGCCCACCACGTTGTGCCATGGAGCGATGAGGCGACCGAGCTTCTCGCACTCCTCCACCGTGTCGGTAATGCCCGGCACCACCACGTGGCGGATAACGACCTTAATCTTGCGACGCGCGAGCTCATCACCAAACGCCAGAATGCGTGCGGGATCGCAACCGGTCAGCTTTTTATGCTCGACTGGGTCGGCATGCTTAATATCGAGCAGTACCATGTCGGTCTCGTTGAGCACGGCATCGAACTTCTCGGGATGCGCGGGATCGAACGCATAGCCGCAGCTATCCAAGCAGGTGTGCACACGACCATCGTGGTTATTGTGCATGGCGTGGAACAGGTCGGCCAAAAACTCAGGCTGCAGGAGCGGCTCGCCGCCGGACACCGTAATACCACCGCTGCGGTAAAACTCATGGTTACTCTGGAACTCGTCCATAAGGTGCTCGACGGTCACCATCGTGCCGCCGTTAACCGACCAGGTATCGGGGTTGTGGCAATACGCACAGCGCATGGGGCAGCCTTGGACAAACACTACGAAGCGGATGCCGGGTCCGTCGACCGTCCCCATCGTCTCGATCGAATGCACGCGGCCAAGGGCAAACGCAGAGTCCTCGGGACGAGCGTCCACACCCTCAAGCGTCATTTCTGCCATTCGCGCTACCTTGCCTCTCCTTGGATGCAACCAATTAAAATGCCAGAGCCATTCTAGCCCATGTGCTTGCGTTTAAACGTCTCGGGCTAGAATGGCACGTTTTAATCTATCCCCCATCACCATGGCTGGGGTCTACGTCGAGATGTCAGGCTGAAGAACGCTCGCCTGCGGCCTTTACGCTTTAAGCGTGAGCACCGCACCGAAGGCGGTCGGGCCGCAGTGGCTCGAGATGACGCCGCCGACCTGAGTCCAGGTAATGTCCTTAAAGCCCAGGTCGTGCGCATAGACTTCCATGTCGTCGCGCAGCTCCTGGGAAAGGCCTACCGAATACGCCAGGCCAATGTGCGAGTAGTCGATCTCGCCCTTCGCAACCATGTGGTCAATAAAGGCGCGGGCGCACTTGAGCATAGAGCCGCGGAACTTCTTGGTCGCCACGAACTTGCCGCCCGTCACCTCAATGCAGGGCTTAATCTTGAGCAGATGTGCGCCAAGGAATGCGACGTTGGACAAGCGACCGCCCGCCTTAAGGAAGGCAAGATCGGTAGGAACAAAGCCCAGCAGCACGCGGTCCATGACGGAGTTCGCGAAGGCGAAGATCTCGTCGACGGTGGCATCGGGGTGAGCCTCGATGTATTTGGCGGTCTCGACGACAACAAGCGACTGGCCCACCGAGACAAAACGCGTGTCCATGGAGTAGACGTAGTCGCGACCCTTGGCGGCGATCTTCGATGATTGATGCGAGCAGGTCGTGGCCTCGGAATATGCAAGATGCAGAATGGTCGCGTCGGGTTGCTCGGCATGGATGCGGTCGTACACATGCGCAAAATCTGCCGGCGCACAGCCGCTGGTCTTGGGCATCACGCCAAACTCGTTGCAGCGCGAATAAATCTCGAGCGGATCGATCGAGCCGTCCTCGACGGTCTCGTCACCAATCGTGACATGCATAGGCACGCGCACGATGCCGTAGCGCTCGCAGAGCTCTGGCGTCACATCCGAACCAGATTCAACCACGATTATGTACTTGCCCATTATTATCACGACTCATCTCGACGTTGGCTTTTTAATATGTGACACACGCCCGCCGTCCTGCTACAGAACGACCCCCAAGCGCCAAAGAGACGCCGCCCTTTGCACATAACAAAGGACAGCGTCTCCCTGGAAAACTCCGTGCTTATCTGAGATTCTACACGGTTTATTAAGGAGTGTTACTTATTCCGCAAACGGTCACTATATGCGGTAAGCGGTAGTTGGCCGCGACAACTGCGACACATTCCGTCCAGCAAATCCAATCGTGCTCCACGCACGGTTAATGCACGAGGCGGTAGAAATTCATCGATGCCGCACCCTCGGCGTGCAGCTCCATCGCCGGAACCGCCGGCGAATAGGTACGGCTCGTAAGTGCCGCCTCGCCACCGTTGGCAAAAATCTCGACCATCGTAGTGTCCGAAAGCACGCGCAGGTCGCGAAGCTCGCTGAGCTCGATCGACCTCTGGTCGCGCCCATAGCCTTCGTCACCCATGTCGAGGGTAAGCATCCCGTCCGCATAACGCACAAAGACACCCTTGCGGATTTCGAGCTCGGCCATCTTGGCGCCCTCACAGGAAACCACAAGATCAAACAGGCGGCCCGGCTCCTCAACGGTTTCACCGCCTGTCGCGCGAACGCAGTCACCGCGCATCCTCTCAATCTCGTGCGCCGGCTGCTGGCAGAGCTTACCATCGCGTATGCTCAGCTCTCTCGGCACCGTCAACGCGCACTGCCATCCGCGCGCCACCGTCGGGTTTTCTGCCGTCGCGTCGGGGCAACCCGACCATCCGATCATCAAACGCCGGCCTGCAGCATCCTCAAAGGACTGCGGAGCATAGAAATCAAAACCGGCATCGACCATCGGGGGCATGCCCTGCCTGACGATTTTAAAGCTCGGCGCCTCCCAATCGGCCTCGATGGGGAACCACACGCACTGATGCGGATTGCGGTAACGCCAACCATCGGCAGGCACACCCTGCGGACAGCAAACGAGAATAAGCTCGCCATCGAGCTCAAGCAGATCGGGGCACTCCCACATAAAGCCAAACTTCTCGCCCAACTCAATGCGCGTCGCATAGCTCCAGTCCTCAAGATTGCGCGAGGTATAGACAAGCACGCAGCCACGGTCGTCTTTCGTACGAGCGCCCAGAACCATGTAGTAGATACCATCGTGCTCAAGGATCTTGGGGTCGCGCACGTGCGTACCGATATCGTCGGGGTAATCGACCGGTCCAACAGCTATGCACTTCTCGCCCAATTCGTCGGGATTCTCGGCAACCATATGAATCTGGTTTTGCTCACGGCCCGTCAACACGTAGTCGTAATCATCGCGGTCAAAATGCTTGACGTTGCCGGTATAGAAGTAGTGAATCTTGCCATCGCGTACAAAGGCAGAACCAGAATACGCTCCGTTCAAATCCAAATCGGAATCGGGGAACAGCGCGGGGCCGTGATTCTCGTACGTCACAAAATCCTTTGTCGTCAGATGGTTCCAAAGCACTGGACCGCCATGCGCAGCATCGAACGGATCGTATTGATGATAGATGTGATACGTATCACCAATCTGAACCAAACCGTTGGGGTCGTTGAGCCAGCCAAGCTCAGGCTCCACATGGAACAGGAGCCTATCGGGGTCGGACGCGATGCGACCCGCCGTCTCATCCTGTCCGGCACGCCACTGCTCATAGTCCGCGCGTGTCACCTTATTTTTTTGATTAAACATCGCCGTTGACTTTCTCGTCTATGGGGAAGGACGCTCGACTCGCACGAGCCGAGCGCCCTTCCTCAAATGGACTTATCCGCACATTACGCTGAACGGCTCAACTAGAAGCTGACATCGAAGCCAGCACCAGCGCCCTCTTCATCGGTGGTCGGAACGCCCTTTGCCTTGTTGTAGGCAAAGATCAAGACGATCGGCACGATAAAGGCGATGAGATTGCCAGCCACATACCACACGAGAGTCTCGGGCGTAACGATGAGCAGGCCAAGCACACCGGTCAGACCCTGACCGATAGCGCGCACCTCAAAGAGCTTGACGAAGGCACCGCCGCAGCCTGCACCGATGCATGCGCAGATGAACGGGATGATCGAGTAGCGCATGTTTGCAGCAAAGATAGCGGGCTCGGAGATTCCGACCAGCGTCGGGATAAAGGACGACATGCAGATGTTGCGCTCTTTGGAGTGCTTCTTGTGAATGAGGTACATACCGATGGCGCCGCCGCCCTGGGCGATGATGGAAACCGACCAGATGGCCTGGATGTAGTTGAAGCCGGTCGTGGCAACGAGGTTGGCCTCGATACCCTGGATGAACTGATGCGTACCGGTAACGACGAGCGGCTGCAGGAACGCGGCGAAGACAAAGGCACCAAAGACACCCATCCTGTTGTACAGGATATCGATTACGCCGGCGAGGACGTCACCGATCAGGTTGCCGAGCGGGCCGAACACGGTGAACAGGGCAACGTTAGCAAGAATCAGGGTAACGGTCGGGACAAAGACGAACGAAACGACCTCGGGGATGTACTTCTGGGCAATCTTCTCGACCTTGGCCATAAACCAGGCAGTCAGGATTGCGGGGAACACACCGCCCTGGAAAGCAACCATGGGAATGGATAGCGGACCGAAGTTCCAGTACTCAGCACCCGTCGGGTCCATAACGAACGTATTGCGGTTCATAAGGCTCGGGTGAACCATGACGATACCGACGAGGATGCCCAGGATCGGGTTACCGCCAAAACGCTTGACCGCGCTGTACATAACCAGGACAGGCAGGTAGTCGAACGTGGTGGCGATAATGGCAAAGAAGCTTGCGAGGTTCTTGAGGAACTCGCTGTGATCGGCGAGGCTGCCTTCCATGCCAAAGAGGCCGTTGGCAACGATCAGCGACTTAAGGCCGATGATGATTGCAGCGCCGACGAAGGCGGGAATGATGGGGATAAAGATGTCCGAGAATACCTTGAGGACCGAGAAGAACTTGCCCTTCTTGTCCGCCTCGGCGCCCTTGACCTCGGAAGCGCTGATTTCCTTGACGCCCGTCAGAGCCATAAAGGCGTCGTAAACCTTGTTGACGGTACCGGTACCAAAGATGATCATGAGCTGGCCGCTGTTGTACAGCACGCCCTTGACGCCATCGATGTTCTCGAGCTCGGCCTTGTTGTATTTGCTCGTATCCTTGAGCACCAGACGCAGACGGGTCACGCAATGCGTGGCGCCCTCGATGTTCTCCAGTCCGCCGACGTTGTCGACGACTTGCTGGGACACTGCCTTGTAGTCCATGTTCCTCTCCATTCCTTTTCTAAATCATAAAACGGTTCGTTGCCGCTACAGAGACGCGATCGTTGCGTTTGCGCACTTGAGCGCACCGTCGGTGACGGTAAGCGCCACACCCTGGCCCTGCTTGTTGCAGAAGCGAGCGTTGAGCGCAACGTCATCGACAAAGATGGTCGCGATGTCGTCGTCGACGACCAGACGCACATGGTGAGTGCCCTCGCCCTTAAAGAACAACGGACGCTCGAGGCCCATGTTGTTGACCTGGAACCACGGGTACTGGGGAGCCGGCGTGAACTCGAGCTTGCCCTCGCGCAGGTTGGCGCGGAACTCATAGGCAAGACCGGTCTCGGCGTCCTCGGCGAACTTGACCGAGAAGCCGGCAGCGTTACCGCCGAGCTCAATGTCGGCATCGAGCAAGTAGGTGGAGCCGGCATCCGCGGCGAGCACCTGCTCGACCTTGCCCGACTCGCAGGAAAGCTCAAAGGTCTCGACTGCCTTAGCCTCGCCAAAGGCGCCAAGCATGCTGTCGGGGAGCTTGGTGCCGAGCGTTCCGTCGGCACGCTGAACGATCTCGAGGGGCATAAAGGTGCCACCCCATAGGTAAGAGCTGGGGTCGCCGCCCTCGTCACGCGTAGGAACCCAACCAAAGAGAACGCGACGCTCGCCATCGAATGCGGTGCGAGCGGCGTAGTACGCGCGGCCGTCGAAGGAGTCGTCAGCGGGGGTAATCCAAGGACCGTTGATGGACTTGGACATGCGGTAACGGGTCTTGTTGCCGTCGCTGTACTCGGAAAAGACGAGGTACCACCAGTCGCCCATCTTAAAGAGATCAGGCATCTCAAACATGGTGTACAGGCCCGGGTTCCACCAGTCGCCCTGGAACTCCCAGTTGGTCAGATCCTTGGAGGTGAACTTGACCAGGCGGCCAGTCATCAGACGCTTGTCCTCGCCCACACGCGTGCCGAGGATGAGCATGTACTCTTCGTTCTCCTCATCCCAAAGCACAAAGGGATCGCGCCAGTTGCGGTCATCGTAACCCTCCTGGGGCGGAAGCAGCGTCTCGGCGATGTTCTTCTCCCACTTGACGGCGTCGTCGCTCGTTGCGTGAAGAAGAACCTGCTTCATCAAACGTGCGCGGACCTTATCGCGATTGCAACCAGTGTAGAGCGCATGGTACTTGTCGCCCACCTTAAACACCGTGCCGGCATAAATGTACTGGTCGACTTCCTCGTCGCCGCCGCGCTCAAGGCTCTCGCCAAAGTCCTTGTAGTTGACGAAATCCTTGGTCGTAGCGAGTGCCCAGCCAAACGGCTCTCCGAAAGGTTCGGGGTTACGCGTGTCACGCTGATGATAGAGATAGAACGTGCCGTCCTCGCCGTACGGCATGATGTCGCCTACCCAAATTCCCTCAGGCTGGTAATACACCTTGTGCATCCGAGACTTCCTTTCCACGACATACTAACTCGGTACAATGGCAAGATATGTCAATCGTTTTCATATGTCAAACGTTTTCACACCAATACGTCTTTTCGCAGTTCCAGTCGTCGGCAAACGGTTGACATATGCCGGTGAACGGTCATCAGAGGCGTTTGAGGAATTCTTTTGGCACGGGATGAACTACGCGGTTTTGCCCTCAATGAGTTCAACGGGGAGCTTGATATTCGATTCGGGATTATCGCCGTTAATAAGAGCGATGATGGATTGCGCCGCGAGCTCTCCGATGCGATCGATATCTTGACGTACGGTTGTTAAGTCAGGCATAAACGTCATAGTGCGGCGGGCACCATCCGCGCCCACGACCTTAATATCGCCCGGAGCGCTCAAGCCGCGCTGCTTCATCACGTTAAGACAGATAGCCGCCATCGTGTCGTCTCCCGCAAAGATGCCGTCAATATCGGGGTTCTCATCGAGGATCTTCGCAACGACCGCGCTCTTTTCGTCGTCGGGCTTAACGAACTCAACCTCACGGACAAGCGCGGGCAAACCGGCCTGCTCAACAACATCGAGGTAGGCATCGGTACGCTTATTGGCAGGCATGCGCATGCGGCTATTGCTGCGCAGGCACAGGATGCGTGAACATCCGTCATCGATCAGGCGACGCGTGGCAAGTTCGCCGATGCTATAGCTGTCGCTCGCAATCTGAACAGAGGCTTCGCCAAGGTCGCAGTCGATACCAACCAGACTCAAGCCCATCTCGGCATACGCTTCGGCACCGATATTAAGCGAGTTGACGATGACGCCATCAACCATATTGCGTCGAAGCATGTCGATATAAGAGCGCTCAAGCTCGGGTCGATTGGCGCTATTGCACAGCAGCATCTTAAAACCGTTTTCGGCCAGGGTATGCTCAATGACTTGAACCACTTGGGCATGAAACGGACTGCTGACATAGGGGACGATCATACCGATAAGATTCAGGCGACCGTTGAGCATGGCACGGGCGATATCGTTGGGCGTATAGTTGATGCGCTTCATCGCGGCATGGACCTTATCGCGGGTCTCTTGGCTAATATAGCCGCGATTATTAAGCACGCGAGATACCGTAGTAGGCGAAACCCCCGCCACCGCTGCAACTTCCTTGATGCCAGGCTTAGCAGAATCCTTAGAACGAGCGCCCTCGCGAGCCATAGCACCCTCCCCCATCAACATGTCAAACGTTTACATACGAACAAAGCATACCCCAACAACAGCGGGAAGACGGTAACAGCACAAGTAAGTAAACGACTCATCCAAATAATTAGGAGAGTTCCGCCTAAAGGGTGACTACACAGGACCCCCGCCGGGCCGCTTTGGGTTACTTTCCAAAACATTTCCGCAGGACGCAAAGGGCTCCGCCGCGCGAAGCGCGCAGCGGAGCCTCTTTGCATGTCCGAGGACGTTTTGGGAAATAACCCAAAACCGGCCCCAGTAATCCTACAGGAGTTGAACCCTTTAGAACTTGTCGTGGAAGGTACGCGCAATGACCTCGTCCTGCTGCTCCTTGGTGAGCGTGTGGAAGTTCACGGCGTAGCCGGAAACGCGGATGGTCAGCTGCGGATACTTCTCGGGGTGAGCCTGAGCGTCGAGCAGCGTCTCACGGTTGAAGACGTTGATGTTCAGGTGGTGGCCACCCTTCTCGGCGTAAGCGTCGAGCATGTGGACCAGGTTATCGGCCTGAGTCTCGGAAACTTCAGAAACCTTCATAATGTGTCTCCTTCGATCGATAGGCGCCGGCCGAAACCGGCGCACTAATCAGTAATCGTTATTGTTAGTATAGCACTAACAATAGTTACTCGCCCAGCTGATCAAGGTCGATATCGCCAAAGAACACCTGATCCTCCTTGCCGAGCGCACTCGGGATGATGGAGAAGGTGTTGGAGATGCCGTCCTGAGCATCGCGGAACGGGAGCTTGGAAACCGAAGACAGCGAAGCGATGGCGCCGTGGCTATCGCGCTTGTGCATGGGGTTAGCACCCGGGGCGAACGGCTGGCCAGCCTTGCGGCCGTCGGGCGTGGAGCCGGTCTTCTTACCGTACACGACGTTGGAGGTAATGGTCAGAACCGAGGTCGTGGGCACGGAGTTGCGATAGGTGTCGTTCATGCGGATGTACTCCATGAACTGGTGCACAACGTCGTGAGCGATCTGGTCGACGCGGTCGTCGTCGTTACCGTACTTGGGGAACTCGCCCTCGGTCTCGAAGTCGACGATGATGCCGTTCTCATCACGGACGGGGTGAACCTTGGCGTACTTGATGGCGGACAGGGAGTCAGCCACGACGGAAAGGCCAGCGATGCCCGTAGCGAACCAGCGGTGCACGTGCTTGTCGTGCAGAGCCATCTGGATGCGCTCGTAGCAGTACTTGTCGTGCATGTAGTGAATGATGTTCAGCGAGTTGACGTACACGCCAGCAAGCCACTTCATCATGTCGTTGTACTTGGCCACAACGTCGTCGTAATCGAGCGTATCGCCCTCGACGGCGCGATACTTGGGGCCGACCTGCTTCTTGGAGACCTCGTCAACACCGCCGTTGAGTGCGTACAGCAGGCACTTGGCCAGGTTGGCGCGAGCGCCGAAGAACTGCATCTCCTTGCCGATGCGCATGGAGGACACGCAGCAGGCAATGCCGTAGTCGTCGCCGTGATAGACGCGCATGAGGTCGTCGTTCTCGTACTGGATCGAGGAGCTGGCGACGGAAGTCTTGGCGCAGAACTTCTTGAAGTTCTCGGGCAGACGGGTCGACCACAGAACGGTCATGTTGGGCTCGGGGCTGGTGCCCATGTTCTCGAGCGTGTGCAGGTAGCGGTAGCTCATCTTGGTAACGAGCGTACGGCCGTCAACACCCATGCCGCCGATGGACTCGGTGACCCACTGCGGATCGCCGGTGAACAGGGCCTGGTACTCGGGGGTACGGGCAAACTTGACCATGCGGAGCTTCATGATGAAGTGATCCACGAACTCCTGGATCTGCTCCTCGGTGAAGGTACCGTTGGCAAGGTCGCGCTCAGCATAGATGTCGATGAACGTAGAGGTACGGCCGATGGACATAGCGGCGCCGTTCTGCTCCTTGACGGCAGCAAGGTAGGCGAAGTACATCCACTGGATGGCCTCCTGCGTGTTGGTAGCAGGGTTGGAAATATCGAAACCATAGGTCTCGGCCATCATCTTGAGCTCGCCAAGGGCGCGGATCTGCTCCTGCAGCTCCTCGCGATCGCGGATGTTGTCGGCGGTCATGACCGTCGGGGTGGAAGCCTTCTGGGCCTCCTTGTCCTTGATCAGGTAGTCGACGCCGTACAGGGCAACACGACGGTAGTCGCCGATGATGCGGCCGCGGCCATAGCCATCGGGCAGACCGGTGATGATGTGAGCCGAGCGGCAAGCACGCATCTCGGGGGTGTAGACATCGAAGACGCCAGCGTTGTGGGTCTTGCGCTCGAAGGTGTAGCGCTCGACAACGTTCTCGTCGACCTTGTAGCCGTGCTGGCTGGCAGCCTGGCAAGCGATGCGGATACCACCGTTGACGTGCAGCGCGCGCTTGAGCGGCTTGTCGGTCTGGAGGCCAACAATGGTCTCCTTGTCGCGATGGGCATTATCGATGTAGCCAGCGGGGTGGCTCACGATACCCGTGACGGTCTTGGTGTCCATATCGAGGACACCGCCCTGCTCGCGCTCCTTAAGCAGCAGGTCGAGAACCTCGCCCCACAGCTCCTTGGTACGCTCGGTCGGGCCGGCGAGGAACGACTCGTCGCCCTCGTAGGGGGTGTAGTTCTTCTGGATGAAGTCTCGGACGTCAACCTCTCCCGTCCAAATGCCTTCCTTGAAGCCTTCCCATGCCTCCTGCATTGTGTAACCACGCTCCTAGTTACGTGTAATGCGGCGCTCTCTCACACCGCTGCTTATTGAATTCTTGAATGTTCGGCTTGCACTACCGGCTTCTTCCGTTCTTCACCACACGTTGGTGTAGGGAAAACGTTTATCCACCTTGGAACTACAACCCAAAACCCAAGATTTCACCCGTTTGAGAAGGATAACATAGCCACCCCCTTCATCATGGCTATTATATGTTTCTTTTTTTATACCATTAGGACGTTTTTAACAAATCCGCAGGAAATGCGAGCGTGAACAACTACCGTTCACCGATTTGTTTGGTTTTTTCCTTGCCTTTGTACGACGTTCACTCTAGCTGTTATGCCAGCTTTATCAGGGTAAAGTGTCCCAGAGACCCTACAGAAACTGCAGGGCGGCCACGGGATCCCCCGTGGCCGCCCTGTGGCGTAGCTAGTTTTTAGCTTTGATTGCCGCTTGGCATTAGGCGGCTGCGGCGGCCTTGTCGGTCGTTGTCTTGCTATCGCCGTTGCCCTGGCCCTCAAAATGCTTGTAGCACCAGCTGGTGACCAGCGGGGTCAAAATAGCCGTCACGATTGCGCAGGCAGCAACCTGTGCCGTAGCCGTCGCGAGCACCGCACCGCCATACAAGGCCTCGTTGACGCTTGCCATGGCAGCAGGCGTGGCCACATTGGCTCCGGCGCAGCTCGAAATGGCCGCACCTGCGACACCCGTACCGCCCGTGAGCTTATCGACCGCGATAACGGGAATTGCAAAGACCACCGAGCAGATCACGCCGAGCAGAATACCGGGGAGACCGCCATTAATGAGCTGGCCAAAGGTCATGGTCGAGCCCATGGCAAAGAAGACGAGCACGATGACGGCGGAAAGTGCCGGTGCCATCATCTTCTTAAAGCTCGGGAAGAGGTTGCCCAGAATAATGCCGACGACGATCGGTAGGATGGCGCCCACGAGCGACCAGCCGATCGGAGCCTGACCGGCAGCGCCGAGCACGATCATCGTGACCGGAGGGCCGACAACCAGCGTGGTGATGGCGACGGCGCCACGCTCGGCCTCATTGCCCATGGTGCCCATCAGACCAGCGTACATAGCGTTGTTGGCGCCGGTGCAAGCCGCCAGCATCACCATAGCAGAGATGCCAAACAGGTTGTCGTTGAACACATAAAGGATGAGCAGCGACACGGCAACGACCACGATCTGCTTGACGGCGATGATGATGGCGCCGCGTGCAGCGGCGGCAGGAGCACTCTTAAACGAAATCGTCGTACCGACGATGAGCAAAAAAGCGCCCACGAGCGGGCCTGCGCCCTGCTGGGTCATACCAAGCGTAAAGCTGCCGAGCGTTTTGAACAGGTCGGGGAATAGCGTGTTGAGCAGGCAGCCCAGCAAAAGCGGCACCAAAATATTGGCACCCGGGATGGAGGACATCTTAAAGAACGGCTCCTTTGCCGCCGGCGCCTCCACCGCAGTCGATTCACTCATATATATCTCCTTTGGATGCATGCGAATCATAGCCGCACGCGCCTATGTCAGAAAGAAGGCGACGGTCCCGAGTCGCAGGAGCCGTCGCCGAATAATCATCGCGGGGTATTACCCGTCCAGGACGATGCCGCCGTCGCAGTCACCGATCTCGCCGTTCACGAAGCTGGCGAGGTCGGAAGCGAAGAACAGCACCATCTGCGCAGGCTCGCTGGCCTGGGCAGCGCGGCCCAGAGGAATACCGTTGATGATGCGCTGAGAGTTCTCGTCAGAGAGAATCGAGGTCATATCGGTCAACGTGAGCGACGGGCACACGGCGTTGCAGCGAACGCCAAACTTGCCGCCTTCCTTGGCGACTGCCTTGGTTAGACCGTTAACACCGGCCTTGGAGCTCGCGTAGGCCGCGGTGCCGAGCAGGCCACCGCCGATCTTGCCAGCAACGGAACTCACGTTGACGATAGTACCGGCATGGGCCGCCTTAAAGTGCGGGTACACGGCGTTCATCATGGTAAAGGTGCCGTTGAGGTTGATGTCGATGGTGCGACGCCACTCGGTGTCATCGATCTCATCGAACTTCTTGGTGCTGATGACGCCAGCGCAGTTGATCAGGATGTTGGTTTGCGGCAGGTCCGTAAAAATCTGCTCGACAGTCTCGCGCGCCTTGGGTGCATCGGCGACATCGAGCTGATAGAACTTGTTGCCCTCGCCAAGCTCGGCCACCGCGGCCTCGCCCTTAGCAGCGTTCCTTGCGATGAGCGCGACATGTCCGCCGCCCGCGACGATGCCCTTGGCGATCTCGAGGCCAATGCCCTGAGTGCCGCCCGTGACAATCGCGGTCTTGCCCGTGAAGTCAAATGCCATGACTCCATCCCCCTTTATATAAGGTGTCTCCTCGCGGGAAGTTGGAGCATCGCACGTGGCGATTATATGAGTCCCAGTCGTCATGGTGGTGACAACCCCTCGCCTAACCGCGTGCATCATAGTTCTTTAAAACGCTTCAGCAATTGAATGATTTTAAGTCTTAATGAGCTCTTTATATTGCCACTGTATGAGGCCCGCGTATGGGGGTATCATCTTTCACCGAAAATAGTTTCTAGTGTTAGGGGTTTTCGGTGGAAGATACCGATTTCCGTGAACTTGGGCGCCAGCTCCTTACCGAGTTCGGCAGCATGCATCAGCGCATTTCGCGCTTTGCGGACAAAGCCCTCGGCGGCGAGATGGCCGTCATGCGCGCCCTCATACTCGCCGGCGGTTCGCTCACGCCGAGCGAACTCGCTGATCGCGCCTGGGTCTCGAGTGCCCGCATCGCCAATATCCTACGCGCTCTCGAAGCCAAGGACTGGGTCGAGCGCGAGCACTCAAAGACCGACCGTCGTCGCGTGCACGTCACGGTGACCGACAAAGGATTCCAGGATCTCGAAATCAAACGTCGGGAATTCGAGAACCGCACTGCGGCTTTCCTCGAGCAGCTCGGCGAAACAGATACCCAAGAGATGGTGCGCCTTCTTAGACGTGCCAACGAAATTATCGACCGCAATCAAGAAAGGAGAGATGCCGAGTGAGGATTCTCAAGCTCTTTAAAAAACATATCCTGGCACTGTTCGCAGCTATCGTACTTATCGTAATCAGCTGCAACGCCGATCTGGCACTGCCTACCTATATGAGCGACATCGTCGACGTGGGTGTGCAGCAAGGCGGCATCGCGTCGCCCGTACCCGACACCATCCGCGCCGAATCGCTCGACGACCTCGAACTCTTTATGAGCGCCAAGGACGCCAAGACGGTAGAAGCTGCGTTTGGCAAGGCAGACAAAAACGGGATTCGCACGTACAAGGGAACCGAGGATGAGCGCGCCGACGGCAGCAAGCTCGCCGATATCATGAGTCTGCCCGAGACCGTCGTCCTTTCGCTCAACCAGGGTATTGACGCCAACTCCATGGGTGACATGATGGGCACGTCCGGTGAGAAAGACAACAGCGGCGCTCAGGCCATGCCCACGCCCGAGCAGATGGCGGCGATGACGCCCGAGCAACTCGCCGAGATGCAGCAGAAGGCCGCTGCGGCGCAGAACATGCAAAAACAGATTGATGCCGACGGTGGCAAGATCACCATGAAGAGCCTGCGTCTAGGCGTTGAAGGCGGCCTAATCGACCAGGGCAAGCTCGTCGAGGGCGCCAACGATATGGCTGACAAAATGGGCTCCATGTCGGGCTCCATCGTCACCCAGCGCGCCGTGAGCTACGTGCAGGACGAATACAAGGCACGGGGCATCGACCCCGCCGACGTGCAGAACGCCTACCTGGGCCGCATGGCGACCACGATGTTTGGCCTGTGCCTGGTCTCGCTCGTCGCCACCATCCTGACCGGCGCCGTGGCTTCGCGTACCGCCTGCTCCATCGCCCGCGACCTGCGCCGCGAGACCTTCAACAAGGTTATGCACTTCTCGCCGGCAGAGGTGGGCAAGTTTAGCCAGGCCTCGCTCATCACACGCTGCACTAACGATATTCAACAGATTCAGATGGCCGCAACCCTGTTTATCCGCATGTGTCTGATGGCCCCCGTCATGGGCATCGTCGCCGTCATGCGCGTCCTGGCCAACCACACCGGCCTGGAGTGGACCATCGCCGTTGCCATCATCGCGGTCTCGGCCGTCGTCGGCGTGCTCATGGGCCTCACCATGCCCAAGTTCAAAAAGATGCAGAGCTTTGTGGACCGCGTGAACCTTACCGCCCGCGAGCTGCTCGACGGCCTTATGCCCATCCGCTCGTTCAACCGCGAAGAACATGAGCTCGAGCGCTTTGACAAGGCTTCGCTCGACCTGATGACCACGCAGCTCTACACCAACCGCGCCATGAGCTTTATGATGCCGCTCATGATGTTCGTCATGAACTGCATCACCGTGCTTATCGTCTGGTTTGGCGCGCAGGGCGTGTCCGACGGCGTGATGCAGGTCGGCAACATGATGGCGTTTATCTCCTACACCATGCAGATCGTCATGGCGTTTATGATCCTCACCATGGTTTCGGTCATCCTGCCCCGCGCCGAGGTCGCAGCCGAGCGCGTGGAAGAGGTCATCACCTGCCCCACGAGCATCAACGACCCTGCCTCGCCCAAACTGCCCGCTGCCAGCGCGCCGCGCGGCGAGCTCACCTTCCGTGACGTGAGCTTCCAGTATCCCGATGCCCGCGCCGATGTCATTAGCGGCGTGAACTTCACCACGCACGCCGGCCAGATGCTCGGCATCATTGGTTCCACGGGCTCGGGCAAGTCCACGCTTGTACAGTTGATTCCGCGCCTGTACGACGTCACGGGCGGCAGCATTTCGCTCGACGGCATCGACGTGCGCGACATGACCCTTTCCGAGCTGCGCCGCCGCATTGGTTACATCCCGCAGCAGGGTCGCCTGTTCTCGGGCACCGTCGAGAGCAACCTCAAGTTTGCCGGCGACATGGTGAGTGACGAGGATATGCGCCAGGCAGCACGCGTCGCCCAGGCGGCGGACTTTATCGCCGAGCGCGAGGACGGGTACGACTCCCCTATCAGCCAGGGCGGCTCCAATGTTTCGGGTGGTCAGCGCCAGCGTCTGGCCATCGCCCGCGCGTTGGCCAAAAAGCCCGAGGTCGTGGTGTTCGATGACTCGTTTAGTGCCCTCGACTACAAGACCGACGCGCGTCTACGCGAGGAGCTGGCCAAAAACGTTACCGACGCCGCGCTCGTGGTCGTAGCCCAGCGCATCGCGACCATCATGCACGCCGACCAGATCATCGTGCTCGACGACGGCCACGTAGTGGGCACCGGCACGCACGAGGAGCTGCTGCGCAGCTGCCCGGCGTATCTGGAGATCGCACAGTCGCAGCTTTCCGCCGAGGAGCTGGGGCTTACCCAAGAAGAAATTGCAGCCGTCATGGAAGGAGGCGAGCGCTAATGGCAGACGAGACCAAGACTCAGATTCCCAAGCCCACCCGCCAGCGTGGTCCCATGGGCCGCATGGGCGGCATGCGTCGCGGCGAAAAGGCCAAGGACTTTAAGGGCACCATGAGGCAGCTGCTCGGCTATATCGGCCAGCACAAGATTGCCGTGTTTGCCGCCGTCGCCTTTGCCGTGTGCTCGGTCATCTTTAACATTGTGGGACCCAAGGTGCTCGGCCAGGTTACGACCAAGCTGTTCGAAGGCCTGGTCGCCAAGGTCAACGGTACCGGCGACGTTGACTTTGACTGGATCGCCAAGACGCTCGGCTTTTTGCTCTGCCTGTATCTGGCGAGCTCTGTCTGCAGCCTCATCCAGGGCTGGCTCATGACCGGCGTCACGCAAAAGATTTGCTACCGCATGCGCAAGGAGATCGCCGCCAAGATCGCTGTCGTTCCAATGAGTTACTTCAACGGCCACAGCAAGGGCGACGTGCTCAGCCGTATCACCAACGACGTCGACACGCTGGGCCAGTCGCTCAACCAGAGCGTGACGCAGCTCATCACGTCGGTGACGCAGATTATCGGCGTGCTCGTCATGATGCTTTCGATCAGCCTGCCGCTCACCGGCGTCACCGTGCTCACGCTGCCGGCCGCCGCGATTATCCTGACCGTGATGATTCACTTCTCGCAACCGTACTTCCGCGAGCAGCAGCAGGTTCTGGGCGCCGTCAACGGCATTATCGAGGAGGACTTTGCCGGCCAGAACGTCATTCAGGTGTTCGACCGCGCCGAGGCCTCGATCGAAGAGTTCGACCGTCAAAACAACCGCCTCTTTATTAGTGGCTGGCGCTCGCAGTTCCTGTCGGGCCTGATGATGCCGCTTATGAGCTTGGTGGGCAACATGGGTTACGTGGGCGTCGTCGTGGTGGGCGCGCAGCTCGCGCTGACCGGCAATGCCACGCCCGGCGACATCCAGAGCTTTATCCAGTACGTTCGCAACTTTACGCAACCCGTGCAGCAGCTGGGCAACGTGAGCAACACGATGCAGTCGATGGCTGCCGCCACCGAGCGCGTCTTTGAGTTCCTGGCCGCGCCCGAGGAGGAGCAGAAGGCCGACGCGCAGATTCCCGAGAAGCGCCCCGGCCACGTGGAGTTTGACCATGTCAAGTTTGGCTACACGCCCGACAAGACCATCATCCACGACTTTAGCTGCGAGGCGCAGCCCGGCCAGACCATCGCCATCGTCGGCCCCACCGGCGCCGGCAAGACCACGCTCATTAAGCTGCTGCAGCGCTTTTACGACGTGGACGGCGGTTCGCTGCGCGTCGAGGGCGTCGACGTGCGCGACTGGGACCGCGCGGCGCTGCGCGGCGAGTTTGCCATGGTGCTGCAGGACACCTGGCTGTTTAACGGCACCATCCGCGAGAACATCCGTTACGGACGCCCCGATGCGAGCGATGCCGAGGTCGAAGCCGCTGCACGTGCCGCACGCTGCGACCACTTTATCCATACGCTCGCCGGCGGCTACGACTTTATGATCAACGAGGAGGGCACTAACCTGTCGCAGGGTCAGCGCCAGCTCGTGACCATTGCCCGTGCCATTTTGGCCGACCGCCCGGCGCTGATTCTGGACGAGGCGACCTCCAACGTCGATACCCGCACCGAGGAGCTCATCCAGCGCGCCATGGATGCGCTGATGCAGGGCCGCACCAGCTTTGTCATCGCGCACCGCCTGTCCACGATCCGCAACGCCGACGTGATTCTGGTAATCCGCGACGGTGACATCGTCGAGAAGGGCACGCACGACGAGCTGCTCGCCCAGGGCGGCTTCTACGCCGATCTGTACAATTCGCAGTTCGACGAGGCGGCGTAACAACCGGCGGCAAACAACCGCAATGCCCAGAAAACGGGGGCGCAGGACAACCTGCGCCCCCGTTTTTGCTCTGCGGCCCTCAAACCGTCTCCCCTGGGACCTGATTGGCAGCCCCTTCGAGGCCCCGTGGGCAAAAAAGGGCAAATATGAGTACTGTTACCTTTTTAGTAACAGCCAAAACAGCCCCAAATGCCGTTTTCACGGCTTACACGCGTCCCTAAATTGATCAAACAGCCCTATAGCGGACTTATATGTGTTTGCGTTAATAAACATATTTTGCTGTTATGTCTATTATTTTGCGAAGGCAATATGATACTAAGATAGCAACCGTACTCATATTTGGCATTTTTTGCCCACAGGGTATTTCCTGGGGAACTGACAACAGCCTTAGGGTCCCGCGCGGCGCCGCTCCCTCCCGGCATTCGCCGACGTTTGCCCAGATAAAACCTGCCAAAATAAACCTGTCTCTTTTTGGTAGGTTTCGGGGTGACAAGGGCTTGCACTTTAGCGTGCGACAGCGGATAATGCCGAGCATTCGACGATACGCTTATTGCTCTTTCTATAGATTGAGGAGACCCCTATGGCCATGGAATTCAAACGCAGGCTGCCGATCCCCATGGAGATCCGCGAGGAAATGCCACTTTCTGCCGAGCTTACCGCCAAAAAGCAGGCATTTGACGCCGAGGTCGCCAAAGTCTTTACCGGCGAGGACGCACGTAAGGTGCTCATCATCGGCCCGTGCTCTGCCGACCGCGAGGATTCGGTGCTCGAGTATATGAACCGACTGGCCAAGACCGCCGAAGAGGTCAAGGACAAGCTCATCATCATTCCGCGCGTCTACACCAATAAGCCGCGCACCAAGGGCACCGGCTACAAGGGTCTTCTGCACAACCCCAACCCCGAGGCTCCCGACGACCTGCTCGAGGGCGTCAAGGCCATCCGCCATATGCACCTGCGCGTTATTGAGGAAACGGGCTTCTTCACCGCCGACGAGATGCTCTATCCGTCCAACTACCAATACCTCGTTGACCTGCTGAGCTATGTTGCCGTGGGCGCACGCTCGGTCGAAAACCAGGAGCATCGCCTGGTGTCGAGCGGCATTTCGGTACCCGTCGGCATGAAGAATCCCACTGCCGGCTCTACCACCGTTATGCTCAACTCCATTTACGCCGCCCAGGCGCACCAGAGCTTCATCTTCCGCAACTGGGAGGTCGAGTGCGACGGCAATCCGCTCGCGCACGCCGTTATGCGTGGCTACATCGGTCTCGATGGGCGCACCTACCCGAACTACCACTACGAACACCTGGAACGTCTGGCCGAGCGCTATACCGAGCACGCCGGCTATGCCAATCCGGCGGCGGTCATCGACTGCAACCACGACAACTCGGGCAAGCGTCCGCTGGAGCAGTATCGCATTTGCAAGGAGGTACTCGACAGCTGCCGCCGCAACGAGTCCATCTCCAAGCTGGTCAAGGGCTTTATGATCGAGTCCTACCTGGAGGACGGCAACCAGCCGGTCGACGGCGGTGTCTTTGGCAAGTCGATCACCGACCCGTGCCTGGGCTGGGAAAAGACCGACTACCTCATCCACGAAATCGCGGAACGTATTTAGTTACGCGGTTTTACCAAACCGCGTAACGGCTCGACGCTGCAAACCCGCCAGGGCGGCAATCTGCCTTTCAACTTCGGCGGCATGATCAAAAGATCGATGCCGCCTCGTTTCAAGGCACCTTGCTCGCTCTGGCGGGTTTTCGCTGACGTTTTTTCGACCTGCATTGTTGCCAAGGTTGGCACCAATGACTAATGCGGTAACTAGCTACGTCGGTCCGCTTGACCGGCTGGGTTTCCGAGGTGCCCCAGGTCGCCGCGAGAGAGGAGCGAAGCGTACTTTGGTACGCGAGCGACGGTTTGAGCGGCGAGATGGGGTGCCTCGGGAAGCCGGACGATTAAGCGGACGGTTCCTGCTGCGTAATGCAGTGGATATTGCCGCCGCCAAAGACGACCTGCTCGGACTGAACGCCGACGCACTTGTAGACGCCCTCGCCCCAGACCTCGTCGTAGATCTTCTGGAGCGTGTCAACGGCAATCTGATCGTTCTCGTCGCCGTACTGCGGGACGATAACGCCGTGGTTGGTGACCAGGTAGTTCATGTAGGAGGCGATCAGCGGCTCGTCGGCGACGCGCGGCTCGGCGTTCTCGTCGGCGTCGATGGTGTCGCAGGAAGCCTGGTCCATGAACAGCGGGTTCACAGGCATGCAGAGCTTGTAGACCTTCATCTTGCGGCCCTTGGCGTCAACGGCGTTGGAGAGGGTCTCGTAGACAGCGTGGCACTGCTCGTAGAACGGATACTCGGGATCGTCGGTCCAGATGCAAGCCATGACGCCCGGAGCGATGAACGTAGCGACATCATCGATGTGACCGTTGGTCTCCTCGGGATCGATACCCTCCTTGACCCAGATGACCTTCTCGACACCCAGGTACTCCTTGAGGTGCTCGTCCATATAGGCGCGAAGTTCCTCGCTCCAGGGCTCAAACTTCCTCTTGAACTTGGGCCAGATGGACTCGGGATCCTCTTCCTCCTCCAGAACCGCAGAGCAGGTGCGGCCCGGGGAAAGCAGGCACTGGTCGGTCACGACCACGGTGCCTTCGCCGTCGACGGTAATGGAGCCGCCCTCGAGGATCATGTCATCGGGACGATAGCGACGGCAGCCGGAAAGCTCAGCCATCTTAAGGGCAATCTGCTCGTCCTTGTCCCACGGGAAATAGAGGCCGTCGACGAGGCCGCCGTAGGCGTTGAAGTGCCAGTGGTTGGCGCGCTTATCGCCCTTGCCATTGATAACAAAAGTGGCAGCGGTGTCGCGGAACCAAGCGTCGTCGGTGGTCATCTCGATAACGGTGACGTTCTCGTCTTCCTCAAAGGCGGCCTTGCAGTTGGCGTAGTCGGCCTGGTTTGCGCACATGGTGACCGGGGTGAACTCGGCGATGGCGCGAGCGATGGCGGCATACTGCTTCTGAGCCGGCTTGGCGCCGTGGGCCCAGGTGTCGGTGCGGTGGGGCCAACCCATCCACACGCGATCCTGCGGAGCGAACTCAGCGGGCATAAAGAAGCCGTCGGCCTTAGGGGTGGACTCGGACTCGGTGATCGTACGCATAAGATTTCCTCCAAATCGAACGATCGCTTGCTGCGGGCGGGTTACCCTCAGCCTAAAACCAAGAGATGGTAGGCGCCCATTCCCCGGCAAAGGTCGGGGCGCCTGGCACCGGTTTTCACGGATGTCGCACCGGCAAGCGACGACGTAACCCGGTGCGCGGAGACAAAACGCACGAAGGATACGGAAGAGAGATTGGGGCGGGCGGTGGTTACCGGAGCAATAGCTCACACCCACCTCAGAGAAAGGTTAGCAAACCTGTTGCTTGGGCACGCCTCCGAAGAGGCTAGAGCGTCCCGAGTCGGGAGCGACAAGCCCGACGAAGCGTACGTTGGTACGCGAGGAAGGTTGGAGCCCCGAATCCGGGTGCTCTAGTCCTCCTCGGACTCCTCAGCGAGGCGCTGAGCAGCCAGCTCGGGAGTGAGACCCTTGTACTCGGTCTCGCGGCCCTTAGCACTGACGACGCGGACAACCTCGCCAATAAGCAAGAGCACGATGAAGATGACGATCATCGGGACCTTATCGCCAATCTCATCGACAGAGAACGGAATCAGCGTTGCAACGATAGCCAGAATCAGCTCGATGCAGGGAATAGCCAGCATGACCTTCATCATGGCGCCCTTAAACGGGAACGTAAAGATACGCTCACGGTTGGGGTCGTTCTTACGAAGGTTGAGGAATGCCGGGAACATCGGGATGTAGGTCAGCAGCAGGAAGACAACGGAGGTACCGAAGAGCATCCAGAAGACACCGTTGGAGATGGCGTCGATGGGAACCAGCTGCAGGCACAGCACCAGGGAGGCAACGATGGCGTTGACCAGGTTGGCGCCGTTGGGCATGTCGTCATCCGAGATCATCGAGGCGAAGACCTTGGGCATGTTGCCATGCTCGGCAGCATAGCGAGCAACGGAGTTGACGCCGAAGGACCAGGCAGCCATGTTGGCGAACAGCGTGATCAGGAAGGCGATGCAGATGACCTTAAAGATCATGGAATCGCCCACAATAGTCTGGACAGCGTAGATCATGCCGTAGTCGGGATCGATGGAATCGGCCGGCACAGCAGCGCCGATTCCAAAGCCAGCGAACAGGTAGATCACGGCGATAGACAGACCGCCGACGATGATAGCCTTGGGGATATCGTGAGCAGGATCGGCCATATCGTCGGTCATGGTGCAGATGACCTCGAAGCCCATGAAGTTAAAGATGATGATCGACAGGTAGCCGAGCGCGTTGGTGTTGGTGAGCTCGGGCAGGAAGGTGGCAGCGGACATATCGTTCGCAAAACCGTTCTCCATGGCGTACCAAATGCCCAAAGCGCCGACGATAACGGCAACGGCGACTTTGATGATGGCGCCGCCGTTCAGGACCCACTCGGAGTCGGCAGCCTTTGAGCGACCCATAAGATAGACAATCCACACAAAGGCAAGGTCGATACCAATCTTGGCAATCAGATTGAACTCGACGCCAAAGACCATGCCCAAAATGTCCGGGAACATAGTGGCCAGCGAGGCAATCCACAGCGGGTAGTTAACCCAGTAGTAGTACGAAATGCGGGCGCCCCACTTGTCGCCCAGGCCATCGCGTACCCAGTCGTAAATGCCACCCTCACCGTCATAGGTAGTGCCGAGCTCGGCAACGACCATGCCATAAGGGAGCAGGAAGGTCAGAATCAGGAAGATCCACCAGAAGAACTGCTGGTTGCCAATGGCAGCAGCAGGTGCGGCGGCCTCGCAAACGAAGACGACGCAGATGATGGTCGAGATGACCGTCAAGAAGGAAAGCTTTTTCTTTCCGTCGCTCATGATGAGCTCCTTCGCTCAGTCTTGGACAAATCGAGGTCCTTAAGATATTAAGGCAATTGCCGGGCCTCGGTGGGCGGGCGACAGGAGACGAGCATCCGACGCCCGCAGACGTGCTTCTACGATGAAGTTACGCGGTTTTATCAAACCGCGTAACGGCTCGACGCTGCAAACGCCCCTAAGCGGCAATCTGACGTTCAATCGTCGGTCACGTACCGAAGTACGCTTCCCTCCTCTTTCACGTCACCTTGCTCGCTTAGGGGCGTTTTCGCTGACCTATGCTCAACCTACGAAAATTCCAAGCTGAACGAGTTACTCGCTGTAGCGGGTGGCGATGGCGGCTTGTACCATGCCGGCGCTCATGAGGTAGGTCACCAGGAAGTAGCCGCCGTATGCTGCCAGGAAGATTGCACAGGTGAGGCCCACGGTGCCACCGATGCTCATATTTCCGAATATGCTCACCAGCTCGATGATCACCTTAAGTGCCACAAAGGAGTGCGCCAGGCCCACTGCCAGCGGGAACAGGAAGAATACCGCTTGCTGCGCCATCACCGAATGACGAATCTGGCGGTCCTCACAGCCGATCTGTGCCAGCACACGATAGCTGCGGCTGCCGTCGGCCACGTTGGAGAGTTGCTGGATCGACAGAATCGCCGCGCATGCAACGACCAATACAAAGCCGATGTAGATGGCTAGGTAGCTAATCAAGCCGTTCATTTGCGCTGCTTGCGTGTACATCTCGGAGCGTGTGATGAAGGTTCCCCACGACCCCGACTCCTTGCCGTCAACGAGCAGATTGTCGAGCACAGTGTATTTAATGCTCTCGTCTGCCTCGGTCGTATCCATCCCCTGTTTGTAGTTAACGAGCAGGCTACTAGAATACGGCTGCAGATTAAGCTGGGACAGCAGCTCGTCGGCAACGACGACGGTACCCAGATTACTACCCATCGCCGAGTTGGCGATGGCCGCCGTATCTTCGTCCGACTTATCGGTTGCGGGCTTGAGCGTATGCCCGCCCAAGGTAAGGGCATGGCCGCCAGCCATATACTTGGTGTACAGGTCGACCAGCTCGCCGCCCATATCACATGTGAGCAGATACTGGTCGTGACCGATGTGCACCGGCTCCTCGCCCATCATCTGACGCAGTTTGTTGTACTGGCTCGCCGGCGTCACAAACAGACCCATCGCATCGGCATTGCTACCCCCGAACGCCTTGGGAAGCTTTTCGCCCATGGCCTTGCACATCTCACTTGGGGTCACCGAAGGATCCGAACCGCCAAACGGGTAACTCAGATACGAATCAATCTGCACATGCTCACCGGCAACATCGGCGATATTGACCTTCTTGCCGGTCTCGTCGTTGTTGTCCGCCGACTTGCCCTTAATACCGTCTGCAACGTTATCGTGATCGATACGATCGCCGTGCCATGCGGAGTACAAATCGACCGTACTATCGGCCAGCACCATTCGATCGGCCTCAGACGGATTGAAAGACTCTTTGTAGAAGTCGAGCGTATCGGGCGTGTAATAGACATACGTCTGAGACACGTCAACAGGGTTATAGCGCTCCAGGTTTTCATTCATCACGTTGGCAATTGACATACCGCACGTCACCGAGGTGATGGCCAAAAACAGGAGCATCGCGATGACGCCCATCGAAAAGCACACCGTGTTGACCTTGGCCGCAAGCTGGCGCACGGTAAACATGTTGAGGCCGCGCCAATACACGCTGCGCAGGCTCTGCAGCAGCTTGATGAGCATGCCCGAGAGTCCCCAGAACAGGGCAAAGGTGCCCACGGTAACCATAGCGGTCGTAATGCCAAACTGGTTCATGGCCTCTTGCAGCTTGCTGTCCGTCGCGGTTAGCGGGAACCCATCACGTAGCAGACGGTAATAGGCCACGCCCACAAGCACCACGCCCACGGCAAAGATGGCAATCGCGATCCAGGGGTTGCGTGTCTTGATGCTCTCGTTGCGACGCTCGGCACCCATAAGCTCGATAAGTTTGGTACGACGCACGGCGCGGAGGTTCAGCAGTAGCGTAAGCACAAACATTACGAGCATGCAGGCAAGGGTCAGATTGAACGCATGCACCGAGAAAAAGAAGTGGAAATTGGCGATCTGTGTCTTAAAGAGCGAGGCCGTAAAGAACGTCATGAGCTGGGAGAGTCCCACACCCAGCACAATGCCGGCGACAAAGGCCACCACCGAGACAATCACCGTCTCGAGCGCCATGATCGTGGCGACGCGCCCACGCCCCATACCGAGCACCTGGTACAGGCCAAACTCCTTCTTGCGGCGTTTCATGATGAAGTTATTGGCATACACCATCAAAAAGGCCATGACACCGGCCAAAAAGTACGTCAGGTCGCCGAGCATGCTGCCCATAACCTGCGCCAAGCCCTCTTCATCGATTCCGGCAATGTCGACCTGCATCGAGATGGTGTTAAAGGCATAGAAGACCGTGACGCCCAGGGTGAGCGTCAGCAAGTAGACGAGGTAGTCGCGGCCGGCGCGGCGGACGTTGCCCCAAGCGAGTTTACAGAGCATCGGAGCCCTCACCGCCCATCATGGCAACGACCTCCATAATGCGGTCGAAGAACTCTCGGCGGTCGGTGTCGCCGCAGCGCAGCTCGGTGAAGATCTTGCCGTCGCGAATAAACAGCACACGGCTCGTGTAGCTGGCGGCAAAGCTGTCGTGCGTGACCATGAGCACCGTGGCGCGCAGGCGGCGATTGAGGGCCTCCAGGCTCTCGAGCAGCAGGCGGGCACTCTTGGAATCGAGGGCGCCGGTGGGCTCGTCGGCCATGATCATGGTGGGGTCGGTGACGAGCGCGCGGGCCGCGGCAACGCGCTGCTGCTGACCGCCGGACATCTGGTAGGGATACTTGTCGAGCACCTGACTGATAGACAGACGCGCGGCCACATCCTGCACGCGGGTCGAGATCTCTGCCGAGTTTGTGCGGGCAATGGTGAGCGGCAGGGCGATGTTCTCGCGTGCCGTGAGCGTATCGAGCAGGTTGGAGTCCTGGAAGATAAAGCCGAGCTCTTCGCGGCGGAACTGCGAAAGCTTAGCCTGCTTCATGCGCGTCACGTCCTGGCCGTTGATGCGGATCGTGCCGCTCGTGGCGCTATCAATGGTCGACACGCAGTTGAGCAACGTCGACTTGCCCGAGCCCGAAGCGCCCATGATGCCAACAAATTCGCCGCGGTTGACCGTAAAGCTGACGTCGTTGAGCGCGCGGGTCACGTTGCCCAGCGCTCCATATACCTTTTCGAGATGCGCGACCTCCAGTACCGGGGTCGCCATGTGCGTGGTTTGCATACCGAGTCCTTTCTTGCGATTAGTCTACGGCATCTATAGTCGCAAGAAGACGAGTCAGCTACCATCGATATGGCTTACGCTTGCCTTACCGTTGTGTAAGGTAGGGGTAGCTAGCCTGCCACGTGATGATATTGAGAGAGGACTCCTGTTGAAGACTGTTCATGTTGCCGCTGGGATCATTCGCAAAGAAGGATCCGATGAGCTGCTTGCCGTGCAGCGCGGCTACGGCGACATGCAAGGACTTTGGGAATTCCCGGGCGGCAAGCTCATGCGCGGCGAGACACCCGAAGACGCCGTGCGCCGCGAGCTCATGGAAGAGCTGCAGGTAAAAGTTACCAACCTGCGCGATTTCTATACCGTTGAGTATGACTACCCCGATTTTCATCTCTCCATGGAGTGCTACTACTGCTCGCTCGCCGATGAATCCGATGAGCCTCAGAAACATGACCGACAGCTCGATATCCGCTGGATTCCGCGCGCCTCGCTTGCCACGGTGGAATGGATGCCCGCCGACAAGGGGCTTATCGATGCCCTGATTGAGCTGAAGGAAGATCGGCTTGAGGCAAGCTCCGCCGATGGCGCCGAGGTCACCACGACCGAACACCCCGCCACCAAACCCAAGCGCGCACCTAAGCGCCGTAGCAAAAAGCGTCCCAAGCCCGGTCTGCTCGACGGCATCGATACCTCGGACCTTTCCGCCGACGAGCGCGAACTGGTACGCCGTCGCGCCGCCATCAAAAAGTCCATGAAGGGCAACAAACGCGCCAACACCAAGCCCGAGCTGCTCGTTCGCCAGCGCCTACGGGCCGCGGGCCTTACGGGATACCGTCTGGAATGGAAGGTGCCTGGAAAACCCGACATCGCCTTTCCCGGGCGCAAGATCGCCATCTTCGTCAACGGCTGCTTTTGGCACCGCTGCCCCAAGTGCAATCCGAGCCAGCCCAAGCGCAACGTTGAGTTTTGGGAGGCAAAGTTCCGTCGCAACGTCGAGCGCGACCGAGCAGCCATCAACGCACTCACCCAAATGGGCTGGACACCCATAACCATCTGGGAATGCGAGCTCAAAAAAGACCGCATCGACGCCACGATGGAAAAGGTCATCGAGCAGGTGCGCGCCGCAGAGCCGCAGCGCTAACAGCGAGCATTCACACGCTCCGCACGTCCGCGCCACATCCGCGCCACAAACCTTAGAAAGCCCTTAAGCTCAAAACCTTTCAAGAGTGTTACTCAATAGCTTTGACCTGCGGTTTCATCGTAACGCCAAACCAGGTTAAGCCTTTCTTTAGCGCTTCTTTGCAGCAGCCGCGGCATAATACTGCCAACGCACGGGACCTAGCAGCATACCCCGAGCGCAATCTTTTGGTGGACATCGAGGAGGCCGCATAAGCATGCATTCTTCCAATGACGCAGCACAGCAGCCATCCCTAAAACATGCAAACCTTTTCTCCTTCCCCCCGACACAGAGAAACGGTCTCCTCGACTCCCCCACCACAAAAACCAAGCGCTCAGCCGATCAGAGCCTCAACTTACGAGCATCCTTCGAAAAGCTCCAAGCATCCCTAGACAAGGCGTTCCCCGAACAGGCAAGAGCAATCTAAGCCCATCGCGCTTTATACTGATGCCATGCGAAACATGGATCACATAGAATTGCACCGCGGAGGACGCGAGGAAGCGTTTCCCGAGACCGCCGAAGACTGGCCCTATATTGCCGAACGCGCAGAATTCGCTCGCTATCCGGGCAATTCCGTCCCCTGGCACTGGCATTCCGAAGTTGAGCTTTTCTACATGGAGCAGGGAGCGATTGACTATCGAACGCGCGCGGCTCATGAACACGTGCGCTTTGAGGAAGGGTCCGCCGGCTTTATCAACGGCGGCGTTTTGCACAGCACGCTGCAATCGCCCAATTCGGCGCCAGCCATTCAAATGCTGCATATCTTTCAGCCGTCGATGCTCGGCGATCCCGCGGGACGCCTTCAAAAGCGCTATATCAATCCTTTGCTGCAATGTCGAGGCGTCGATGTGCTCAAATGGTCGCCCACCAACCCCGACGATATGTCCTTTATCGATTTGCTAAAGAGTTCCTTTAACCACGACCTTCAACGGCCGCAGAACGAGATGGCGCTTCGGAATAGCTTGTCAGGGCTCTGGATTCAGATTTACGCCAAGGCCGAACCGCTCTTTTCCTCCGACAACGCCTCTTGGATGACCAACCGCGACGTACAGTTCAAGGCAATCCTGGACTATATCCGCGCAAACTATGCAGCCGCTATAGATGTGCCCCAGATGGCATCTGCAGCCGGCGTAAGCGAAAGAGAGTGTTACCGCATTATCGAAGCTTGCGCAGGAACGACCCCGGCGGCATATCTGCGCGCATACCGCGTAAACCGTGCTTGCGAACTTTTGGCACACACCACGCGAACGGTCCAGACAGTCGCGCGCCAATGCGGCTTTGCGACAGCAAGCCATCTTGGCCAGGTATTTAAAGAACAAATGGGATGCACTCCTTCGAGCTATCGAGCAGCGAGGCAGAATCTCGATAGTACCAGGCAGAAATCCCGCTAGCCCTTCTTCTGTCACTGCATCAAACTTGCAGGCAAACAATGGATAGGAGCTACTATATGAAGTACTTTGACTATATCGTGTTTGACGTTGATGGGACATTGGCAGATACAGAAGAAAGCGTGCTGTCATCGCTTGACCAGATTGTCCAAGAAGAAACCGGCAAAACGCTCCCCCGACACGAGCTTGAATTTGCCCTCGGCATACCCGGCAAGGATGCCCTTGAGAAACTTGGGATCTACTCGCAGGCAACGTTGGATCGCTGGTGCCAAGTTGCCGCCAGCTTTAAAAGCACCATCAGCGTGTTTCCAGGTTTGCTTGAAGTCATCGCAACACTCGCCGATAGCGGCTGCAAACTTGGCATCGTCTCCTCACGTGCGCGCGACGAATACGCAAAAGAAATTGCACCCCTTGGTTTCGATAAGTATTTTGAGCACATCATCCTTGTCGAAGACACAACCGAACATAAACCCGCACCCGCTCCCATGCTCGAATATCTCCGGCGTACGGGCGCGAATCCTGGCAACGTCGTCTACGTTGGCGACACCGTCTACGACGAACAATGCGCAACTTCGGCAGGGGTCAGTTTTGCCAGAGCGGCATGGGGATCACACCAAGACATCCCAAATGCCACCTACAACCTCGAAACCCCCAACGACCTGCTAACCCTAACAACCAAGTAACCCCCGCGCCCCACCCTTTCAGCCCCAACACCACAAGGGCGATTGAGCAGGACGGTTTGGGCGGGTCCCGTACTTGGTTTCCAAAATCATTCCGCAGCGCGAAGGCTTCTTATTATTTTCAGACCTAACGCCACAAGGGCGACGACCTCGAGTAGGTCAACCTGGGAGGGACGAGGGCTTAGCTCCCCAATCTTTCCGCAGGGGGCAAAAAGCCTCGCCGCACGAAGTGCGCAGCGAGGCTTTTTGCATGCCCGAGGACGATTGGGGAACTAAGCCCTCGTCCCTCCCCGGGATATGTAGCGAGTCGGAGTACCCTTGCTGTTACTCTGCTTTGCCCACAGAGTTGAGGTTGGTCATGCGGATCTTAACCAGCTCGGTGATCTCACGCATGCCCTCCTTGGCCGGCTTCTTGGGGTCGAAGCAGGCGGGGTTCTCGGCCATGTAAGCCATGAAGCCCTTGGTGTAGGCCTGACGCAGCTCGGTGGCATAGTTGACCTTGCAGATGCCGTTCTTCACGGCCTCGGCAACCTGCTCATCGGGCACACCAGAGGTGCCGTGCAGGACCAGCGGCACGTCGACGGCGTCGCGGATGGCCTTGACCACGGACTGCTCGATGTGCGGATCGCTCGTGTACACGCCGTGGCTGGTGCCAACGCCAATGGCCAGCGAGGTGCAGCCAGTGCGCTCGACGAACTCCTTGGCCTCGGCGGGATCGGTGTAGGGGCTCTCGCCCTCAACCGCGGGACCGTCGTCCTCCTTGCCGCCAACCTTGCCGAGTTCGGCCTCGACGGGCACGCCCATGGCACGGCCAGCGTCGGCGACGGACTTGGTCAGAGCGATGTTGTCCTCGAAGGACTCGTGCGAACCGTCGATCATGACGGAGGTGTAGCCAGTGCGGAAGGCCTGCATGCAGCGGTCATAGCCATCGCCGTGATCGAGGTGCAGAGCGACGGGCACGGAAGCGCGCTCGGCGGCAGCCTTGACCATGCCGTAGAAGTAATCCAGGCCAGCGGTCTTAATGGTGCCCGGGGTGGTCTGCATGATGACGGGGGACTTGGTCTCCTCGGCAGCGGCCAGAACGGCCATAACAAACTCGAGGTTCTCGACGTTGAACGCGCCGACGGCGTAGTGGCCGGCCTGAGCGTCCTTGAGCATCTTTTCGGTGGTAACAAGTGCCATGAGCGTTTGCTCCTCTCCCTCGCCCGCATCTGGACATCGGGCGTACGTGTCCGCAAGGCGTTTTACCTTGCGTTTTGCTGCGCTCATTGTATGAAATTCGGCGGGCATAAATGCACGAGATATTGTCGTTGCGTGAGGTCGAGCCTTCATTTTTGAAAAGCAAACGGAAGGGTTTTGTGCCGATCGCACGTGTTCGATATTGAGTTTTGAGCGTCGAGCGGCTTTCTTTTATAGAAAAGATAAGTAATCGAAAGGCGTTTTCTTACTCAAAAAGAAAATGAACGAAAATAGAGTCAACACAATTCCTGCAAATTTTGCTGAGAATGGAGCAGTCATGGCCCACGCTACAACCCGTGCTTTCGCCGATGAGCGTCGCGCCGCGATCATGGAGATGCTCGAGCACAACGCCTCAGTTCAGGTGGCAGAAATCGCCCAGACCTTTGGCGTCTCCTCCGTCACGGCCCGCGCCGATCTGGACGCGCTCGCCGAGGCCGGCAAACTGCGCCGCACACATGGTGGCGCCGTGTCACTCCACAAACGCCTAACCGTCTCCACGCAGGATCGCCGCATCAACGTCAACGTTGCCGCCAAACAGGCCATCGCGCAAAGCGCCATCGCACTCGTCAGCGACGGCGACACGCTGCTCATCGACTCGGGCACCACCGCGCTCGAATTTGTCCGCCTGCTCGACCAACGCGACGGCATCACCGTCATCACCGCAGACATTACCATCGCCGACTACATCGACGAGAGTATGCCCTCGGTCGATGTCGTCATGCTGGGCGGCGCACTGCGCAAGGGCCACCGCTATCTGTACGGTCCGCTCGCCATGCAGGCGCTGCAGATGGTTCACGCCGACCTTGCCGTCATGTGCCCCGGCGCCTTTGTTCCCGGCTGTGGCTTTACCACCGACTTCCCGCAGATGGCCGAGACCAAAACGGCCATGATCGCCGCCGCGCGCCGAGGCGTCGCCCTCATGGACGCGAGCAAGGTCAACGGGCGCGGCATGTACCGCTTTGCCGAACTTACCGATGTCGACACCATCGTGATGGACCGTGACCCCGAAGGTGCCGTTGCCGCCTCAATCGCCGAGATCGCCGACGCCGGCGCCCCAACCCTCATCATCGCCACCGCCTAAAGACAAAAACCACCACAAAGGTGCCTGTCCCCTTTGTGGTGGTTTCGACGGTAGAAGTGAACGTGTCGCTACTTGGAGAGCTCGTCGGCGAGGGCCTCGATCTGGGCGCGCGAGGCGTCGTTGAGCGAACCCAGAACGGTCACCTTGTTCTGCGCCAGGGTTATGTCCTTCATGCCCTCGAGCTCCTTGGTCATAACCTTGGCAGCAGCGGGCGCCCAGGAACCGGCCTCGACGAGCGCCACGGTGCGGTTCTGGTAGGCATGCTCGGCAAGCGTGTGGATGAAGGTGCTCATGAACGGGAAGATCTCGCCCTGATAGGTGATGGAAGCGAGCACCAGACGGTCGTAGCGGAACGCATCCTCAACGGCCTCAGCCATGTCGTCGCTAGCCAGGTCAAAGACAGAAACCTTTTGACCGCGGGCCTCAAGCGCGGCAGCAAGCTCCTCGACGGCAGCTTTCAGATGGCCGTACACGCTCGCGTAGGCAATGGTGATGCCCTCGTCCTCGGGCTGATAGCTCGACCAGGTGTTGTAGGTGTCGAGGTAATAGCCCAGGTTCTCGGTCAGCACGGGGCCGTGGAGCGGACAGATGATCTGGATGTCCAGGTCGGCGGCCTTCTTGAGCACGGCCTGCACGAACTTGCCGAACTTGCCCACGATGCCAAAGTAGTAGCGGCGAGCCTCGCAAGCCCAGCCTTCCGGATCCTCGATGTCGTTGGCGCCGAACTTGCCAAAGCCGTCGGCGCTAAAGAGCACCTTATCGGTGGCCTCGTAGGAGAACAGCACCTCGGGCCAGTGCACGTTGGGGGCGCCGACGAAGGTCAGGCTGTGGCCGCCCAGATCGAGCACGTCGCCCTCTTTGACGACCATCTTGCGCTCGGGGTAATCGGTGCCAAAGTAGTTGACCATCATGCGGAAGGCGCCCATGCTGGCCACGATCTGGGCCTGGGGATAGCGCTCCATAAAGGCAGCGATGCCAGCGGAGTGATCGGGCTCCATGTGGTGAACGACCAGATAATCGGGCATGCGACCGTCGAGCACGGCCTCGATGTTGCCGAGCCACTCATCAACAAAACCGCCGTCGACCGAATCGGCGACAGCGATCTTTTCGCCCAAGATAACGTAGCTGTTGTATGCCATACCGTTCTCGGACACGTCGTACTGGCCCTCGAACAGGTCAATGTCGTGATCGTCGACGCCAACGTAGCGGATATCCTTGGTGATCTCCATCAGGCAAAGCCTCCTAGATAGACAAAAGAACCCGTCTATCATAGCACTCGGCTGCATCCCAACAGCTATCTGCCAGCATCCTTACCGATTGTTGTTGAAGTGCAAGATTATGCCGTTGAGCTGCGCAAACTACGAGCGCGGAGCCGCCGTGCTATGTCGAACGATGAGCTGGCCTGGAATACGAATGGCAACGGTTTTGTCCGATGCCCCCGCCTCGGGAACCGCATGCTCAAATACCTCGCGTCCGCGCTGATGCAGATCGAACCGTACGGTCGTGAGCTCGTTGTGCGCGACAAAGTCGTCAAGCGAATCGTCGACGCCCACCACGCTCACGTCTTCGGGCACGCGCAGGCCACTATCGCGCAGCGCGGCGATGGCCCCGTTTGCCATCTGGTCGTTTGCCGCGTAGATTGCCGTCATCGTACGGTCGTGCTCGGCCAGGTACCTGCCAGCCTCGTAGCCGCTGTTGGCAGACCAGTCGCCCTCGAGTGGCTCTATCGGCTCGATGTGTCTACGTTCGAGCGAGTCTTGCCAACCGGCGCGGCGGAACTGTTCGTCCACCGAGAAGGACGGACCACCGATGTAGCGAATCTGCTCGTGGCCGAGCTCAAATAGGTGATCCATAAGCAACAGCGAGCAGCCGTAATGGTCGGAGTCAACCGTGGTCACGCGCGGATGCGCATACATGGTGACGATAACCGTGCCGATTCCCGGCAGCGGATCGAACGTCTCAAAGTCGGGTGCCATGCGGCTCATGCCGATGATGATGCCATCGACCGGCAGCGCCGCCATGCGACGCGTGGCCTCGGCAAGCGAAAACTCCTCGGTCTTGGACATCTCGACCAGCGTGATGGCGCAAGCATGCTCGCGTGCGGCGCTGGCAATGCCGTCAATCATCGTGAGGTTCCCAAACTTGGTGACGTCGTTAACACACAGACCGACCGAATGGTAGCGACCATCGCGCAGGGAGCGACCGGCATAGCTGGGGCGAAAGCCAAGTTCCTGCATGGCGGTCTGCACGCGCTGACGCGTCTGCTCGTTAACGTTAGGCAGGCCGTTGGCAACGCGCGAAACCGTCTGCTGCGAAACGCCAGCAGCACGGGCGACGTCGGCCATGGAGACCGGACGAGAACTTGTATCGTTGGAGGGGCGCCTTGCCACAGGATCACCTTCACCCTTGCGAGATCTGAATAGCATGCATGCCTACCCGTGCAGAAAAATAACCTGCGCGAAGGGCCGCTATCGTCGGACGCATGTTAACGTACTCTACTTTTTCTAGCTGCAGCTCTTCTGCTCTATAAGTCCATACGGTGCTACCGTTCACGGCTGGAAACATACCGATTACCAGATTCTCAAAAAGTAATAAGCGTTGTGTTATGAGTACGTTAACATAGCCCGTAACGTGCGACATCGTGGACGTGGAGTTCACGCCGCTTCAAATTGTTAACGTACTCATAATGACGCAAAACTCGCCTGTTCGCGCCAAGGAAAGGACCCCCATGACCGCCCCCGACGAAAAGACACTCGCCACCCTCACCAAGTTGTTCGAGGAGGAGTTTGGCCCCATCGGCGACCGCCAGGTGCTCTATCTGCACGCCCCCGGCCGTTCCGAGATCAGCGGCAACCACACCGACCACGAGGGCGGCCACGTCATCGCCGGCTCGCTCGATGTCGCCGTCGACGGTATCGCCGTGGCAACCGACACCAACAAGGTCCGCGTTGCCGACGAGGGCTACCCCACCTTTGAGATCACGCTCGACACGCTGGATGTTCAGGAGTCCGAGAAGGGCACATCCGCAAGCCTCGTCCGTGGCATGGCCCACGAGATTGCAGCCCTTGGCGTTGAGCCCCACGGCTTCGACTTTGCCTTTACCTGTTCCGTCCCCTCGGGCGGCGGTCTTTCGAGCTCCGCTGCTGTCGAGGCGGCTTACGGCCGCGCCATGGAGACGCTCTGGGGCGCGCCCACGATTGAGCCCGTCGCACTCGCCCAGATGAGCCAGCGCACCGAGAACAACTACTATGGCAAGCCCTGCGGTCTTATGGACCAGGCCGCTGTGTGCCTGGGCGGCCTCGCCTACATGGACTTTGAGGACCAGGCCCAACCTAAGACCCAGAAGCTCGAACTCAACTTTGAGGATCACGGCTACGCGCTCGTGCTCGTTAAGGTCGGCGCCGACCACGTGGCCGCCACCGATGACTACGCCGCCGTTCCGCGCGAAATGCAAGACGTCGCCGCCGAGTTTGGCAAGGCACGCCTGTGCGAGGTAAACGTTGCCGATTTTGACGCCAAGCTCCCCGAGCTGCGCGCCAAGCTGGGCGACCGTGCCTGCCTGCGCGCCGTTCACTACTGGTACGAGAACGGCCTAGTCGACAAGCGCTGGGCGGCCCTGAACGCCGGCGACATTGACCAGTTCCTGGTCCTGACACGCGAGTCCGGCGCCAGCTCTGCCATGTACCTGCAGAATGTTGTTGCTAAGCTGGGCTCCGAGCAGCCTTCCATGTATGCCCTGGCACTGGCCGAGCATGTGCTCGACGGCCGCGGCGCCGTCCGCATCCACGGCGGCGGCTTCGGCGGCACCATCCAGGCCTTCGTGCCGCTCGACCTGGTCGACACCTTCATTACCAAGATGAACGGCTGGCTGGGCGAGGGTTCTGCCCGCCACTACGCCATTTCTGACAAGGGGGCTTACGCGGCATGGCTGTAATGACCAACGTGCGCGAGGCCGCGCAGGGCCTGATTGAGTACGCCATCCACCGGTCCATGATCGGACAGGACGATCGCATCTGGGCTTACAACACCATTCTGGAGTGCATCGGCGCCACGGGCCCGGCACTCGACATGACCTGGGCGCTGCAGACCGAGAAGCTCTCGATCTTGCACCCCGACACCCTCCCCGACTTTGATCTGGAGGGCACACTCGCCGCGCTTTCCGAAGCCGCCGTTGTCAATGGTGCCACCGAGGACACGGCATCGGGCCGCGACCGCATCGCCATGCGTATCATGGGCATGCTCATGCCGCGCCCCTCTGTCGTGATTGACGAGTTCACCGGCCGTATGGGCGTCAACGAGCCTCGCGCCGCAACCGACTGGTTCTACGGCCTGTGCTGCGACGCCGGCTACGTACGCCGCGCCGCCATCGCACGCAACATCAAATGGAGCACCCCCACCAACTGGGGCGACCTTGAGATCACCATCAACCTGTCAAAGCCCGAGAAGGACCCGCGCGATATCGCCGCGGCCGGCGCTGCCAAGAACACGGGCGAGAAGTATCCCGCCTGCCAGCTGTGCATCGAAAATGAGGGCTACCCTGGGCGCTCCGCCGCGGCCGACGGCGGCGCTCATCCCGCGCGTCAGAATCTGCGCATCATCCCCATCCAGCTCGACGGCGAACGCTGGGGTTTCCAGTACAGCCCGTACGCATACTTTAACGAGCATTGCATTGCCATGAGCTCCGAGCATCGTCCGATGCACGTCGATCGCAAGGGCCTCTCCTGCCTGCTCGACTTTGTGGACCTGTTCCCGCACTACTTTATCGGTTCCAACGCCGACCTGCCCATCGTGGGCGGCTCGATCCTGTCGCACGACCACTTCCAGGGCGGCGCGCACGAGTTCCCCATGATGCACGCGGCCGAGGTCTCGCAGTTTAGCGTGCCCGGCTTTGACAAGGTCACCGGTACCGTGCTGCAGTGGCCGCTCTCGGTGCTGCGCCTGCGCTCGCACGACCGCGGTGAGCTGCTCGATGCCGCCGAGAAGATTATCCTCGCCTGGCGCGAGTGGACCGACGAGTCCGTGGGCGTTATCGCACACACGGCTGACGGCGTGGCCCACAACACCGTGACGCCCGTCATCCGCCGCGTGAACTACCGCGGCGACGCCGGCGGCGAGATCTACGAGGCCTACCTAGCACTTCGCTGCAACATTACGACCGACGAGCATCCGCTAGGCGTGTTCCACCCGCATGCCGAGTATCACCATATTAAAAAGGAGAACATCGGCCTGATCGAGGTCATGGGCCTGGCCATTTTACCGCCGCGCCTGGTTCCCGAGCTCGGCGCCGTTCGCGAGCATCTGCTGGCAGCCAAGGTCGATACCAGCTACGACCTTGCCGGTGCGCTCGAGGGCGACGACCTTTGCCGCAGCCACGCTGCATGGGCCCTGGATGTCTTTGCCCGCCGTGCCGATGAACTTACGGCCGACAACGCCATCGATATCCTGCACGAGGAGGTCGGCGTGGTGTTTGGCCACGTGCTCGACAACGCCGGCGTCTTTAAGTGGGACGAAGCCGGCCGCGCCGCCCAGCAGCGCTTTATCGACTCGCTGTAGCACGCAGCTCAAACCGTCCCAATGATCCCTTGGGGACGAAGGAAAACGGATCATTTCCACCCACACGACAACGGCGCCCGCCGGCAACATCGCCGACGGGCGCCGTTTTGATGCAAGGGTAGCTAATTTGCACTAAAACAAGGCGTGTCCCAAACTGCCGGCAGAAAAGGAACGTCCCCAGGTGCCGACCTAGACCCCCACATTATTCGATGGAAAAACGTGGTTGCCTCCCACATTATTCGATGGAAAAACGTGGTTCACTCCCACATTTTTCGATGGAAAGACCCAAAACAGTCTTGATGGTGCAAAGGGGTCAGGTTAGTTTGCACCAAAACAAGGAGTGTCCCAAACTGCCGGCAGAAAAGGAACGTCCCTATCTGCCGTATCAAACGAGCGTGGAAAATCTCCCACTTGGGGGTGCGGACGATTTCTTGGACCGCGCCTAGGCGTATCCAAGCTTCCTGCGGT